>JANLSF010000083.1:0-1831 GCA_031362285.1 Gemmatimonadota bacterium
CGGCGCGGCGCTCGCCGCGCTGCTGGCCGCCTGCGCGGGCGATGCGGCCACGGGGCGTGGCGGGGCCTCGAACGAGCTGCTGATCGTCGGCTACGATCGCGAGCCCGACACGATGAACCGGTTCTCGACGCACATCCTCGAGGACATCCAGTCGTGCATCGTCGAAGGGCTCACGACCACCGACGAGCGGATGCAGGTCGTTCCCCTGCTCGCGCGCGAGCTTCCCACGATCGCGAACGGCGGGGTCGTGCTGCGCCGGGACGGCGGCATGGACGTCACGTGGCGCCTCCGCCCGGGGATTCGCTGGCACGACGGCGTGCCGTTCACGTCGGCGGATGTCGCCTTCACGGTTGCGGCGATCAACAGCCCCGCCTGGAATCCGGAGAGCACCGACGGGTTCGACCGGATCACGAGCGTGGACACGCCGGATTCGCTCACGGCCGTGGTGCACTACCGCGAACGGTACGCGGCGTTCGCCCTGCAGTTCATCCGCGGCGCGCTGCCGAGGCACCTGCTCCAGGGGCAGGACATCGAGCGCGCCACCACGTACAACCGCAACCCGCTCGGCACCGGCCCGTACCGGCTGGCCGAGTGGAAGACCGGCGAGTACGTGCTGCTCGAGCGCGTGCCGCACTACTGGCGCGGCGACTCGCTGCCGAAGATCAAGCGGATCATGTTCCGCTTCGTGCCCAACACGACGACGCGGGTGAACCAGCTGCTGGCCGGCGAGGTGCACGTGATGGCGCTGGTGCCGTGGGATCGCGCGCGCGACCTTGCCACCGCCACGGGCACGACCGTGACGCGGACGACGGGCAATGCGTACGAGCACGTCACGCTGAACGAGAAGACCGTCCCCGCGTTCCGCGACGTGCGCGTGCGGCGCGCGCTGCTGATGGCGATCGACCGGGAGTCGATCGTGCGCACGATCCTCGATGGGCTCGCGCCCGTGGTGCACGGACCCGTCCAGCCCGTGTCGTGGGCGTACAGCGACTCGATCACGCACTGGCCATTCGATGCGGCGCGCGCCCGCGCCCTGCTCGACTCCGCCGGGTGGACGGCCCGCGCCGACGGCCTGCGCGCGAAGGACGGCGCCCCGCTCCGCTTCACGCTGATGACGCAGACGGGGTTCGTGGTGCGCGAGAACGTGGCGCAGGTGTTGCAGCGCCAGTGGCGCGAGGCCGGCGTCGACGTGAAGATCGAGCTCGTGGATGGCACGGCCATCAGCAGCAAGTGGTTCTCGGGCGGCTTCGACGCGATGCTGCATTGGTGGCAGATGCCGGCCGACCCCGACCTGATGCTCTTCTTTGCCGCGGACCGGACGCCGCCGGCCGGGCGCAACATCAACTATTTCGTGGACACGGCGCTCACGCGCATGCTCGTGGCCGCCGATCGCGAGGTGGACCAGGCGAAGCGGCGCGCGCTCCTCATCCCGGCCGAGCGGATCATCGCCGACCAGGTGCCCGAGCTCTGGCTCTACAACGTGACGCGCCTCGACGCCGTCCCGACCTCGTTGCGCGGCTTCAAGGGAAACCCGACCAACACGGGGATCTTCTGGAACGTGGCCGAGTGGGAGATCCGGCCGTGAGCCGGCCGGTGCGGTGAGCACGACCGCCGTCGCGGTGCGCCGCGCCGCGCAGGCGGTGCCGCTGCTGCTCATCGTGTCGATCGTGGGGTTCACCCTCCTCCACCTGGTGCCGGGCGGCCCGCTCGACGTGTACCTCGGCAGCCCCAACGTGCGGCCCGAGGACATCGAACGGCTCCGGCGCGTGTACGGCCTCGACCAGTCCCTGCCCGTGCAATACCTGTCGTGGCTCGGCGCCTTCGTGCGCGG
>JANLSF010000121.1:0-3542 GCA_031362285.1 Gemmatimonadota bacterium
GCTTGTAGATCTCCTTCGCCGCCTGCTGCTCCCTGGTGAGCGTGGATGGGGGATCGGGGCGGCGGGCCTGCGCCAGCGCGGGCGCGGAGGCACCGAGGGTGGCGGCCAGGGCGAGGGCGGCGACACGGACAACGGGACGCGACGGCAACATGTGAAATCCGGTTGAGAAGGGACGGGACCGCTCGGCGCGGCTCCGACGATGGGCCACGGTGGACAACGCGACGCCGCGAGCCGGCGTTGGGACGGACGCCACTACCTGGCGGCGAGTCCGGCGCGCGGCGCCGGCACCAGCGCCGTCCCGAGAAGGACGCCGGCGGCAAGCGAGATGCCGACCAGCACCACGCGGAACGCCGCCTCGACGCCCGCCTGCGCATCCTGCCCGAGGAGCGAGTTGATGCTCTGGAAGCCGATGCTGCCGGGCACGAGCAGGAGGATGCCCGGAATCGACGTCACCATCGCCGACCGGTGCGTGAAGCGGCTGGCGAGGTTCCCGCCCGCGGCGACCACGAACGCGCCCACGAAGCCGCCGATCTGGTCGTCGAGCAACCGCGTGCCGAGCCGGGCCGAGCCCCAGGCCACGATCCCCGCCACGATCACCAGCCAGGCGTCGCGTCGCTCGGCGCGCAGGAGCACCACGAAGCACGACGCGGCCACGACCGGAGAGAAGTAGATGATCCAGCTCGGGAGCGCCGGGTTGGCGAGGGGGAAGCCACCGGGCAGCGCGAGCGCGCCGGCCACGCGGTACGAGAGGGCAATGCCGAATGCCATCCCGATGAACACGACGAGCGCCCCGGAGAGTCGCGAGGTGCCGCTCTGCAGGTGGCGCGTGGCCAGTTCCGTGAGCCCCGTGGTCAGCATCAGGCCGGGGAGCAGCACCACCAGCCCCGCCAACGTGGTCGCGTAGGCGTGCGTGCTGCCCGTGAGCATCGCCGCCGAGAGGCTGATCAGCGACACGAGAAACGCGCATGCCGGCTCGAGGATCGGCACGAGCGCGGTCCAGCGCCCCGATCCGAGGGCGAGCAGCCCGGTCACGAGTCCGACCACCGCGGCCACGCCGAGGTCGAGGACGCCGACATCCTGCAGCGCCGTCACCGCCACCGCGACGAGCGAGAAGGCGGTCAGTGTCGCGGCGGTCGAGTAGCGCGGCGCGGTCTGGGGGAGCGCCGCCAGTTCCCGGAGCGCCGCGTCGGCGTCGAGGCGACCGGCGGCCACGTCGTTGGCGATGGCGTCGAGGGCCGCCATCATGCCGAGATTGGTCTCGCCCGGATCCACCCGGATCAGGTGCGTGCGCTGCTGGTCCTGCCGTCCGAAGGCGGCGAACAGCGAGGTGGGGGTGGTGAAGAACTGCGCCTCGATCTCCAGCCGGTCGGCCGCCGCCATCAGCATCCCCTCGATGCGATGGGCGGGAAAGCCGTGCGCATGGAGTTGGGCCGCGAGGGCGAGCAGGAGCCGCGGTCCGCCGGCGGCCTCCGCAGGGCCGGTCACGATGCTGGTCGCGCGCGGGGTCGGGAAGGGGAGGCTCACGCGAGGGAATCTACGGGTGCGCCGGAGTCGCGCACCCGGCGCACGCGCTCAGAACTCCCAGTTGATCCCGATGGTGGGCAGGATGCCGAGCCCCCTGGGCGCCTGCACGGCGCGCGTGCGCGCGTTCCACTGGTAGTTGGTGACGTTGATGCGCGCGTTCGCGTTCTGCAGGTCCACGTAGGTGATCAACTGCGTGCGCCCGATCGTCCAGCGACGGTCGGCGCGCAGGTCCACCGAGAGGAAATCCGGGTAGCGCTCGGCGTTCAGCCGCGTGAAGTCGAGCGTCCCGGCTGATGCCCCGCTCAGGATGAACGGCGTATAGGGCAGGCCGGTGGCCGCGCGCAGGCGTCCCGAGAGCTCCCAGCGGGCATTCGGCCGCCAGCCGCCCACGACGTTGAGGATGAACGGTGCGTCGAAGGCGCCGCGCACGCTCGGTCCCGTGAGGCTCGTGAAGCTGGTGGTGCTCCAGGTGAGACTTGCGAGCGCGTACCACGGCGTCAACCCGAGCTTCTTCTGCACCACCGCTTCGGCGCCCCACACGCGGCCCGCGCCCGCGCTCGTGAGCGGCTCGAGCCCGAACGGAATGTCGCTGGTCACGTCCTCGAAGCCGGCGGGCTGCAGCACCCCGTTCGGTCGGAACACCCGTGCGGGGAAGAACGCGTACGTCTTGGCGTACCCCTCGAGTTGCACGCGCCACTCCTCGCCCACGAGCCGCTGGATGCCGAGCACCAGCTGGTCGGCGCGGATCGGCTGCAGGGTGCGCGCGTTCTGCGGATCGCCCACCAGCCAGATGGCCGACGGCGCCTGGTAGTAGCGTCCGGCGCTCGCCGTGAGCGACGTGACGTCGTCGAGCGCCCAGCTGGCCGACAGGCGCGGCGACCAGCGCAGGGCATCGCCGTGGAACTGGTAGAAGTCGGCGCGGAGCCCGGTGGTGACGCGGAGCGACCCGCTCGCCTGCCAGCTCCCCTGCACGTACGTGGCGTTGCGGAAGGTGCGAAAGCTCGTGTCGGCCACCAGCGGCCGCGGCACGCCGGCCGCGTCGGTCCGCGCGAAGCCGGGGAGGCGCACGTCGTAGGCGAGCTGGTCGGCGACTCGCGCCTGGTTGCCGGCGTCGACCGTGACCGTGGGGCTGAGCTGCCACGTCACGTCGGTGCGCAGCGAGCTCTCCCCTTCGGTGCTGCGCAGGGAGAACACCGGCTGCGGCGGGCTCAGGGTGTCGAACTGCTCGGTGCGGTAGCGGCTCCAGGTGCGTCCGAGCGTGGTGGTGACCACCCCCGAGCCGAACAGCCGCGTCCACGTGAGCCCGGCGAAGTACTGGTCCTGCTTCGGCGCCAGGATGCGCGAGTTGTCGAGCCGCTTGTCGGCCGAGTCGTTGTTGAACCCCACTTCGTCGAGCGCGCCGATGGCGAGCACCGAGAGCACGTCGTGCGCGGTCGGTCGCCAGGTCGCCTTCAGCGTGGCGTCGGTGTAGGTGGGGATGAACGCCGCGCCGAGCGCCTTGAAGATCAGGTCGAGGTACGACCGCCGGACGTTCACGAAGAACGACGCGTCCTCTCCCACCGGCCCTTCGAGGATCGCCCCGAACTGCGTCGCCGCGATGTTCACTTCCCCCGCCATCCGCTCGCGGTTCCCCTCGCGGAGCGTGATGGTGGTGGCCGACGACAGCCGGTCGCCGTACTTCGCGCCGAACCCGCCCGCCGACAGCGACGCGCTCTCGATGAACCGGATGTTGAGCAGCGCGAGCGAGCCGCCCCCCGTCCCCTGCGTCCCGAAGTGGTTGATGTTCGGCACCTCGAGGTTGTCCACGGTGAACAGGTTCTCGAACGCCGCGCCGCCGCGCACCACGAGGTCGTTGCGGCCGCGCCCGCCGGTGGGCGACACGCCGGGCGCGATGGACAGCGCCGCGATGACGTCCTCGCCGGCGCCGGGGGTGCGGCGCACTTCCTCGAAGGTCAGGGTGGTGGTGGACACCGGCGTGGCCGGCGGCGGCAGCACCGGGAAGGCCGGCGGCCGGATCG
>JANLSF010000172.1:0-4034 GCA_031362285.1 Gemmatimonadota bacterium
CCGCGCACCCCCTCGGTCACGAGGATCCCCTTCACGCTCGGGGGCCACACCATGCCCGTGGGGTGGAACTGCACGAACTCCATGTCCATGAGCTCGGCGCCGGCCTCGTAGGCCAGCGACTGGCCGTCGCCGGTGTACTCCCAGCTGTTGCTGGTGATGTCGAAGGCGCGCCCGATGCCCCCGGTGGCCAGCACGACCGCGCCGAGCTCATGGACATGGAGTTCGTGCAGTTCCACCCCACGGGCATGGTGTGGCCCCCGAGCGTGAAGGGGATCCTCGTGACCGAGGGGGTGCGCGGCGAGGGTGGCGTGCTGCGCAACAAGGACGGCAAGCGGTTCATGTTCGACGACATCCCCGACAACTACAAGAGCCAGACGGCCGACTCCGAGGAGGAGGGCTGGCGCTACACGCAAGGCGACAAGTCGGCCCGTCGCCCCCCCGAGTTGCTCACGCGCGACCACGTGGCCCGGTGCATCCAGCGCGAGGTGCGCGAGGGGCGCGGCAGCCCGCACGGCGGCGTCTTCCTCGACATCGCGTGGATCAAGGAGCGGATCCCCAAGGGCGCCGAGCACATCCGCAAGAAGCTGCCGTCGATGTACCACCAGTTCATGCAGCTGGCGAACATCGACATCACGGCCGTCCCGATGGAAGTGGGCCCCACCACCCACTACATCATGGGCGGGATCCGCGTCGACGGGGACAGCCAGATGTCGAACGTGCCGGGACTTTTCGCCGCCGGCGAATGCGCGGCGGGGCTCCACGGCGCCAACCGGCTGGGCGGCAACTCGCTCTCCGACCTGCTCGTCTTCGGCAAGCGGGCCGGCGAGCACGCCGCGGCATTTGCCAAGGGACACGGGGCGACGCGCATGGCGCCAGCCGACGCCGACGCGGCGGTGGCGGCGGCCCTCGAGCCGTTCGCGCGCGGCGGGAGCCCCGAGGCGCCCTACGCGATCCAGCACGAGTTGCAGGGGACGATGCAGAAGCTCGTCGGCATCGTGCGCGAGGAGGGCGAGATGCGCACCGCGCTCGCTGCGGTGGATGCGCTGCGGGCGCGGTCGCGCACGGTGGGCGTGCACGGCAACCGCGAGTACAATCCGGGGTGGCACACGGCGCTCGACCTGAACCACCTGATGACGGTCTCCGAGGCGATCACCCGCGCGGCGATCGAGCGGAAGGAAAGCCGGGGCGGTCACTTCCGCGACGACTATCCCGACAAGGACCCGGCCTACGCCACGTTCAACATCGTGCTCCGCAAGGGAACCGATGGGAAGATGCAGCTCGAGCGCCGCACGATCCCGCCCATGCCGGGCGAACTGAAGGCCATCATCGAGGAGCAGAAGTCCTGATGTCAATCACCACCTTCCGGGTCTGGCGCGGCGAGCGCGGCACGGGCGCCTTCGTGGACTACACCACCGACATCACCGAGGGGATGGTGGTGCTCGACGCCATGCACCAGGTGCAGGCCGAGAACGCCAACGACCTCGCGATCCGCTGGAACTGCAAGGCGGGCAAGTGCGGGTCGTGCTCGGCCGAGATCAACGGCCGCCCCAAGCTGATGTGCATGACGCGCATGGACGAACTGCCCGCCAACGAACCGGTGACCGTGGAACCGATGCGCGCCTTCCCGCACGTGCGCGACCTCGTGACCGACGTCTCCTGGAACTTCGAGGCCAAGAAGTCGGTGAAGAAGTTCAAGCCGCGTGCCCCCGACGCGCCCGACGGCACCTGGCGCATGGACCAGGTGGACGTGGACCGCGTGCAGGAGTTCCGGAAGTGCATCGAGTGCTTCCTCTGTCAGGACGTCTGCCACGTCCTCCGCGACCACCAGATGCACGACGCGTTCGTGGGCCCGCGGCACCTCGTGTATGCCGCCGCGCTGGAGATGCATCCGCTCGACACCGAGGACCGCACGCGGGACCTCAAGGACGCGCACGCCATCGGCCTCTGCAACATCACCAAGTGCTGCACGACGGTGTGCCCCGAGCACATCGCCATCACCGACAACGCGATCATCCCGCTCAAGGAGCGCGTGGTGGACGAGTTCTACGACCCGTTCATGAAACTCGTGCGGCTCGTCCGGGGCCAGTCGACATGACCTGGACGCCGCCCGCCATCAAGCCGATCACGCGCGCAGGCATCGCCGCCGCGCTCCTCAAGGCGCACCGCTACCGCGTGCTCAACGATTCCGTGGCCGCGGAGAGCATCTGCCTCGACGTGCTGGCCGTGGACCCCGACAACGTCGAGGCGCTCGCCATGCACGTGCTGGCGATCACCGACCAGTTCGCCACGGGCCGCGCCGAGGACCGCGTGCGCGCCGGCACTGCCGTGGCCCGGCTCACCGATCCGTACAAGAACGCCTACTACAACGGCGTGATCGCCGAGCGCTGGGCCAAGGCGGTGCTGCATCGCGGGTCGCCCCAGGCGGCCGACATCGCCTATGAATGGCTCGACAAGGCCATGACATGGTACGCGAAGGCCGAGCAGCTGCGCGCCCCCGGCAACGACGAGGCCATCCTGCGGTGGAACACGTGCGTGCGGGTGCTCACGCGCGACCCGCACCTGCGACCGCGCGAAGCGGAGGCGTGGGAGCCCAGCCTGGAGTGAAGGGACGGCGCACCGGCAGCCCCGTGCGCCAGGCGCGGCCCGCCGCCGATGCGCCTTACCGGAGCTGCACCACCTTCTCCGGGTCCACGCGCACCACGAGGTAGGAGATCTTCCCCTCGAGGCTGCTCCACCAGTGCGCCGTGTTCGGCGGAATGATCACCACGTCACCCGCCTTCACGCGCCGGCTCGTGCCCCCCTCCACCCGGGCGCCCATCGTGCTCGGCCCGTTCAACACCGTGACCACCTGGCTCTGCGGCGGCGCCGGCTTGCCGTCGGGAATCGTGCCACCGGTCACCAGCACGGCGGCGCCCTCGAGCATGTGGTAGACCTCGGTGATCTTGCTGTGCTCGATGGCCCCCTGCACGCCGGGCAGCCGCTGCACCACGCCCACGCCCACGTTGTAGCTCCCCATGTCCACCATCCGGATGGACTGGTCGCTCACGGTGACCTTCTCGTTGGCCTTCACGATGGCCGCGATCTCCTCGGCCGTGATGTTCACCGAGGCGCGTGAGGCGCCCTGGGCCGGCAGGGACAAGGCGGGCGCGAGCAGGCAGGCGCCGAGCACGAGCAGTCGCATGGGGGAGGCTCCGTTGATGGTGCGGAACGGTACACCCGCACCGGCGCGGTCCGCTATGGCTTGCTCGCCACGAACCGGATCTCCAGCAACGCCTCGGCTTCCTTGGGCAGCTCCACCGCGCCCGCCGGGAAGCCGTTCACCTTGAGCACGTAGGCCATCACGTCGGCGATGTGCGCTCGACCGTACGTCCCCGGATCGTCGGTCGGCATGCTGGTGCGGATCCGTTCGTGCATGGCGCCGAGCGTGGGCTGGTGGCACCGGGCACAGGTCCGGTTGTATGCCGCCTGGCCGCGGATCGCCTGCTCGGCGGTGTACACGCTGTCCCACACGGTGCGCTCCGCCGCGCCGGCGACCCGGCCTGCCGCACGCGTCGGCGTCGAGGCCGGCGCGGCGCGAGCGGCGGCGAGCAGCGCCGGCAGGACCACCAGCGCGCCGGCGACGACGAACCGTCGCGTCGTTGAACGTTCCATGCTCGCGTCAGCGCCCTTCCGCGGCCGGGAGCCGCAGCGCGATGTACTCCCCCGAGTACGCGCCGCCGCTCACGGCGACCACGATGTACTGCCGGCCATTCACCGCATAGGTCATGGGGGACCCGCTCACCGGCGCCGGCAGCAGCACCGCGCCCACTTCCACGCCGGTGCCCTTGTCGTACGCGCGGAGCATCGCGCCGCGGGCGCGCGTGGGGAGGGTGGTCACCTGCGTCTCGCCGGCGATCACGAGCGTCTTCGTCACCAGCGTGCCGATCAGGAAGCCGGGCTGCCCGGTGCGCGGAATGGTGAGCCCCTTGAGCGCCTCGTGGTTGCGCACCGCATCGGGGGTCTCGCCGTGCGCCACCTGCCACACGATGTCGCCC
>JANLSF010000223.1:0-4433 GCA_031362285.1 Gemmatimonadota bacterium
CGCGGCGGAACAGGCCGAACGCGCCGGAGATCACGAGATTGCCGCCCAGCCGGTTCCACCCGAGCCGCCCGAACAGGAAGGCGCGCAGGTACTCGATGGTCTGGATGCCGCCGAGCCAGCTGTGGTCGACGCGGGCGTCGATGACCCGGCCCAGCGCGACCTGGCTCCCGTTCACGACGCGGATCGTGCCACCCACGGCCGCGACGTTCTGGCCGAGGAGGAACGGGCGCGCCAGGCGCACGAGCGCGTCGGGCTCCACCAGGGTGTCGGCATCGACGGCGATGACGTACGGATAGCGGGCCGCATTCATGGCCGCGTTGAGGGCGTCGGCCTTGCCGCCGTTCTCCTTGTCCACCACCACGAGGCGCGAGAAGCGGCGCGAACGGTAATACGCCTTCACCGGCTTGGTGGTCACGGTGACGGGAAAGGCCGGGGGAACCTCGTACAGGTCATACTCGGCCGCGAGCATCTGCAGCGTGCGGTCCGTCGAGCCGTCGTTGCAGATCACCACCTCGTGCCGCGGATACTCGAGGGTGAGGAAGGAGAGCACGCTGGCGGAGATGCTCACCTCCTCGTTGTGCGCCGGCACGAGCAGCGACAGCGGGGGCAGGGCCTCGGCCCCGAGCACCCGTTGCACGTGCTCGTCCTCAGCCAGGTGCCAGTGCGTCCACAGCTCCGGAATCGAGAGCATGAGAAGCAGCGCGTAGAACGAGTTGATGGCGAGGAAGTAGAACAGCACCACCCCCTCGATCCACGGCGACACCGCCGCGAGGACGCCCGCCAGCGCCGCGAGCATCAGGTCTCGGCCAGCTCGAGAATGCTGCCGTCGGAGAGGCCGCTCACCATCGTCGCCATGTCGCGGGCGTAGCGGTCATCGCCGGTGCGGACGTCGCGCAGCACCTTGCGTCCCGCCTCGCCGAGCTGGGCGAGCGCGAGCGCGCCGCGAAAGCGCACCCACCAGGCGGGATCGCCGATGGCCTCGCGGAGGCGCGGCACGAAGGCGTCGTCGCCGAGCGACCCCGCCGTACGGCAGGCCGCGGCGCGCACGCGCCAGTCGGGATCGCGCAGCAGCGCCGAGAGTCGCTCGAGCACGCGGGGATCGAAGAAGTGCCGCAACGCGCGCGCCACGGCGAGCCGGACCTGCGCGTCGGGATGCGCGGCGAGGGCAGCGGCGGCGGTGATGCACGCGGGGTCGGCGGTGCGCTCCGCGAGCGCTATCCAGACCTCGAGATGCCGTGGCGGGGCGTCGGGCGTGAGGCGCGCGAGCAGTGCCGGGAGCATCATGCCGCGGGCCCGCAGCAGCGCCGACATCTGGATCTGCCGCACCACCAGCGGGCGGTCCACCAGCTGGTCGAGCACCGACTCGACGATGCCGCGATCGGCGATCCGCTCGATGGCCCCGGCCGCCGCCACCTGCACGGCGGGATGCGCGTCGGCCAGGAGACGGCGCAGCAGTTCGCGGTCGAGCTCCGTGCCCGCGGCCGCGAGGGTGCGCGCGGCGGCGAGCCGTTCCCACCAGCTCCGGCGCCGCGCTCGTGCGATCAGCGCGCGGATCCACGGCTCGCGCCGCAGCAGCCTGACGAGCTCCTGGCGCGACCCGGGCGGCACCCGCCGGGCGAGGGCCGACAGCGTCTCCTCGAGCGCCACCGCCGGCGGGGCGCCGCGCAGGGTCGTCAGCACGGCACCCACCGAGGTCTCGCCGAGGAGCCACCGCGTGAAGGCCAGGGCCACCTCCGGCCCGCGCACGTCCTGATGCGCCCCCGCGAGGCTTCGCCGCGCTCGGCTGATGACGATCAGCGCCACGAGCAGCACGAAGAAGACGCCCTGCACGGCGGCGATGATGAGGAAGATCTCCGTGTTCACGCGCGCGCTTCCCGCGTGGCCGCGATCCAGATCGGGATCTTCGCCATCAGGACGCGCAAGCTCACGGGCTTCACGATGTAGTCGAGCGCGCCGGCGCGCAGGGCCCGCAACTGCTCCCCCTCGGATCCCTGCACGCTCGCGAACACCACGGCGAACACGCCGGGGCGTTGCACGCGCAGCCGTTCGTGCAGCGAGTGGCCGTCGAGGCCCGGGAGTTCCACGTCGAGGAGGAGGAGCGGCCGGCGCCCGACGCCCGCGCGCATGGCCATCAGCGCCTCGAGCGCCTCGGTGCCCGTGCTGTACACGCGGTGCGTGAAGCCCTGCGTGTCGAGCGCGTAGCGGAGCATGTCCGCGAGGGCCACGTCGTCCTCGACCACGATCACGTCGGGCGCCAACTGCGTGTCGTCCACGGTCCAGCGTCGCAGCGGCTCGCCGGCCGCCTCCGCCGCGCCGGCGGCCTCGGTGGCGGCCGCCACGAGCTGGTCGGCCGCGTCGTGCGTGGACGACATGGCCACCAGGCCGGCGTGCCACGCCGGCGCCCGAGCCGGACGGGTGTCCTGCAGCGCGGCGATGGCCGTCGCGAGGGCCGCCACGCTCTCGGGGCTCGCCACGGCGAGCGCGACGTCGTCGGCGTATCCGACGGTGCGGTCGGGCACGGCGGCCACGAGCGCCTCGGCGATCCGCCGGACCTCGGTGTGCCACGCCACCTGCGCGCCGCCGGTGCGCGACCGCTCCGCGGGTCGCAAGACGGCCACGGCGAGCGGCGCGCGGTCCACGCGACGGCGCGTCACCTGGTCGGCCAGCCGCGCGCGGAAGCGGTCCGAGAGGAGCAGTCCGGTGCCGGGATGCCGGCCTTCGTCGAGCCGGCGAAGGCGTTCGGCGTCGAGTCGGGTCGTGATCCGGGCGCGCAGCTCGGCGGCCACGATCGGCTTGGGCAGGAATTCGTCGGCGCCGGCATCGAGCGCCGCCGCGCGCGTGCGGGAGTCCGTCTGCGTGGAGAAGAGGATGAGGGGCAGCGTGGCGAACCCCTCCACGAGGCGCACGATGCGCGCGAGGGCGATGCCGTCGACCTGCCCGACGTTGATGTCCAGCAACAGCAGCGACGGGCGCGTCCGCTCGAGCTCCGACAGCAACCGGGTCGGGTCGCTCAGCGTGCGGACTTCCAGCCCGGCGTCCTCGACGATCACCCGCACCAGCGCGAGCACGTCGGGGTCGTCATCGCAGACGAGCACGCGGGCGCCGGCCCACGTGGTGCGGCCCGCGGCATGCGTGACGACGTCGAACACCGCCGGGGCGTCGTCGCCAGCGTGCACGAAGCGCGTGCCCGGCAACCGCGCCACGCGCTTGGCGATGGCGGGGTCGCTGCCATCATCGAGCACCACGAGGGGAATGCCGGCGTTGGCCAGCGCGGCGTGCACGGCTTCGGCCGAGCCCAGCGGCGTGACCACCACGTGCGGAGCCGTCGCCCGCAACGCGGCCGGCGTCCAGGCGCCCTGCGCTTTTTCCTCGACGGCGTAGCCGCGCAGGCGGCCTTCCTCGCCCAGCATCGCCACGAGACCAGGTGCGACGTCCACGGCGAGGAGGCGCTTCCCGGCCGGCGCCGCGTCGTCGGACGCGGCGCTCGCGCGGCCATCATCGAACGCGTGCGCCAACGCGGCGATGTAGCGCCGGAGGATCGCGCCACGCTCCGGCAATTCGAGGCGGGGATCCGCGGCCCAGCGCAGGGCCCGCTCCTCGAGCACCCCCGAGAGCCGGCTGGCCTCGGCGTAGCCGTAGCTGCCCGCGGTGCCGCGCACGCGGTGCAGCTCTCGCCGCAGCGTCTCGACCACCTCGGGCGCATCGGGCTGCTCGACGAGGCGCGCCGCGAGCGAGCGAAAGGCCTCGACGGTGGTCCCGGCGGAGGCGCGATAGCGCTCGCGGAGCGCCTCGAGCGCCTGTGCGGCCGCGGCAGCGCGCGAGGGGTCGGTCATGGCTGGCGGGAGTCCGCTGTCGTGAACATCCTGCAAGGAACGCGCGCCGGCTGGGCCCGGCAAGGGACCCGTGGTGGCTCGGGCGACGCCGGCACGTTATCGTGCGCGGACCAACGCCCGCCGAGGAGATCCCGCATGCGGCTGCTGTGCGCCGACGACGAAGACGACATCCGGACGATCCTGGGCATCGCCCTCTCGCTCGATCCGGAGATCCACCCGGAGATCGTGGCCTCGGGTGAGGCGGCGCTCGCGCGCGCCCACGAAGGGTGGGACGCCTTCCTGCTCGACGGCATGATGCCCGGCATCGACGGCTACGAGACCTGCCGTCGTCTCAAGGCCGATCCGGTCACGGCCTCGATTCCGGTCATCTTCCTCACCGCGAAGACCTCGCGCGACGAGGTGGCCCAGGCGCTGGCCATGGGCGCCACCGGCGCGTTGCCCAAGCCGTTCGACCCGCTCACGCTGGCGAGCGAACTCCGGCGCCTGCTCGGACGCTGACCGGCCGGCAGCGCCACGGCCCATGGTGCCCGGGCGCTGCCGTCATCGGGACCGTAAGAAAATGCGAAAACCTCAAACTGGCCGCGATCGTGCAGGGAAAAC
>JANLSF010000235.1:0-1655 GCA_031362285.1 Gemmatimonadota bacterium
GCGGGCGTCGTCATGCCGACCCCACGAGGGCGGGCGCCGCGCCCACGACGTCCTGATAGTCGAGGATCAGGTCGTCGAAGACGACGTCCCAGCTGTGGTGCACCACGAACTCGAGTCCGGCAGCCACCTGCGCCGCGCGGCGCGGGGCATCGTCCGCGAGCGCGACGATCTCCCGGGCGAGCGCCTCGGCATCGGCCGCGGGGACGATCGCGCCTCGCCCACCGCCCACGAGTTCGCGCGTGGGTGCGGAGTCGGCGCCCAGCACGGCCAGGCCGCTGGCCATGGCTTCGAGCAGCACGTTGCCGAAGGTGTCCGTCACGCTGGGGAAGACGAAGAGGTCGGCCGAGGCGTAGAGGGCGCTCAACCGGTCGCCACCGATCATCCCGGTGAAGATCGTGCCGGACGGCACATCCTCGCGACAGCGCGCAAGGTACGGGCCGTCGCCGGCCAGCGCGAACACGACCTCGCGCCCATCGGCGCGCGCGCGCACCGCGTGCATCGCGGCCACGAGGGTGTCGAGCCCCTTCTCGATGGCGATGCGCCCGATGTAGGTCACGAGGAAGGCGTCGTCGCGGACGCCGAGCGCGCGGCGGAACTCGAGCGATCGGTACGACGGCGAGAAGCGCGCCGCGTCGATCCCGCGGCTCCACAGGTGCGTGTCGCGAAAGCCGTGCGACGTGAGCTCGCGCTCGATGGCCCGCGTCGGCACGTACGTGCGCTGTCCCGCATTGTGGAACCAGCGCAGGAATGCCCACCCGGGCGACGACAGCGCCCCGAGGTGGTAGAACTTCGCGTACGCCGACAGCGACGTGTGGTAGCTGGTCACGAACGGGATGCCGAGGGCGCGCGCCGCCGCGCGCCCCGACAACCCGAGGCCGAATGGCGTGGCCGCGTGCACGAGGTTCGGGCGCCATTCCGCCAGTTGTCGCATGGCCCACGCACGATCGGGGCGCGCGACCCGCAATCCCGGGTACACCCAGAACTTCCGGCTGCGATAGCGGACGATCCGGGGATCGGGGCCGGCCGCCGGGTCGGTGGTCGTGAAGGCGCGCACCTCCCCGCCACGCGCCTCGATGGCGTTGATCAGCCGGTCGAGCGTGCGGGTCACGCCGTTCACCTGCGGCAACCACGTGTCGCTGAACACGGCCACGCGCAGTCCGGCCGCGAGCGTGGCGCGCTCGACCGGGGTCACCCGGCTGGAGTTCGTCTGGTCGCTCATGCCCATACTACGCCGCCCGCACCGGCAAGTTGCCAAGGGTCGAATACCCGACCACGGTGCCCGTCTCCACCCAGCGCGCCAGCTCACGCGCGGTGCTTGCGGCCGTCGCCGGATGGTCGAGGTCGGCCGGATGAAAGGCGATCCGCACGACCGCCGCATCGCGCTGGGCGTGGTAGCGCCATGCGTTGACGCCGACGCTCGCCCACGCGCGCGACGGCGTGCGCCCGCTCCAGCGCACCACGGGTGCGCTCACGCGGCGGACAGCGCCACGCAGCAGGTAGATGGCGCCATCGTCCTCGGTGAACGCGAGGCCAGCCGACGCACAGGCCGCGATCGTGTCGGGTCGCATCAGCCACGCCGGCGGGATGAAGCCGGCCGGGAGGAGTCCCGCGCCACGCAGCAGCGCCAGGCCGCGCGTGATCCGCGCCTCGGCCGC
>JANLSF010000237.1:0-1655 GCA_031362285.1 Gemmatimonadota bacterium
CCCCCGGCGTGACGAACGTGGCCGCCACCCTCGGCGATCCCGCCACGCTCAAGCTTAATGAATGGATGGCCGACCCGACGGGCGGCGACGACTGGTTCGAGGTTTTCAACCCTGGGACCGAGCCGGTGCTGCTGAGCGACCTGCGGCTCACGGACGTGTTCGGCAACCCGGGCTCCTACGTCATCCCGGCGCTGTCGTTCATCGGGCTCGGCTCAAATGCCTTTCAACGCTTCGAGGCTGACGACCCGGCGTCGCCCCTCGGCCCCGAGCACGTCAACTTCAAGCTCTCCGGCGCGACGGATGCGATCTACCTCCTGGCCTCCAACAACGCGACCGTCATCGACGCCGTGTCCTGGACCAATGCCCAGCAGGCGGGCGTGTCTGAAGGCCGTCTGCCCGACGGCAGCGGGTTCATCACGCGCTTCCCCACGACGCCCACGCCCGGCGACGCGAATTACCTGCCGCTGACCACGGTCGTCGTGAACGAAATCCTCACCCACACCGACCCGCCGCTGGAGGACGCCATCGAACTGCGCAACCTCACCGCGTCACCGCTGCCCATCGGCGGCTGGTTCCTGAGCGACGACAAGGATTCGCTGCGCAAGTTCCGCATCCCGACCGGAACCGTGCTGCCGGCCAATGGCTACACGGTGTTCTACGAAATCGCCTTCAACAACGACACCAACGGGACGCCCTTCGCCCTGAGTTCGGCGGATGGCGACCAGGTCTATCTCGCCGAAGCCTCGACCAATGGCGCGCTGACCGGGATGAGGGCCTCGGCGAAGTTCGGTCCGGCGGCCAATGGCGTATCCTTCGGCCGCTACGTGACCAGCGTCGGCCGGGTGGATTATCCGGCGATGAGCGCGCGGTCGTTCGGCCAGGACAACCCGCTCACTGTGGCGCAGTTCCGCACTGGCACCGGGGCGGTGAACGCCTATCCGAAGGTCGGGCCCGTCCTCCTCAGCGAAATCATGTATCATCCACCGGACCTCATCGTCCCCGGTGTCTCGACGAACGACAACCTGATCGAGGAATTCATCGAGCTGCGGAACACCTCGCTCAGCCCGGTGCCGCTCTATGACCCGGCGCACACGACCAACGGCTGGCGCCTGCGCGACGCGGTGGACTTCACCTTCACCAGCGCGCACACCATTCCCGCCGGCGGACACCTGCTCGTGGTCAGTTTTGACCCGGCCACGAACGCCGCGGCGCTGGCGCAGTTCCGCGCGAAGTACGGCTCGAACTCCGTGCTCGCGGGCCCTTACAGCGGCAAGCTCGACAACAGCAGCGAGAGCGTGGAGCTGACGAAGCCCGACTCGCCGCAACTCGACGGCAGCGTGCCCGACGTGTTGGTTGACAAGGTCATCTACGCTGACACGCTGCCCTGGCCGGCGAACGCCGACGGCCTGGGCATGTCGCTCCAGCGCGTGAGCGACACCGGCTACGGCAACGACGTGACCAACTGGGTGGCCGCCGTCCCCACGCCCGGCCCGTTCGTCCAGATGGACACCGACGGCGACGGGATGCCCGACGACTGGGAGATGGCGAACGGCTTGAACAAGTTGAGCAACGCCGACGCCGGCCTCGATCCGGACCTGGACGGAATGACGAACTTGCAGGAATACCTCGCGGGGACGAACCCGCAAAGCGCCGCC
>JANLSF010000296.1:0-1724 GCA_031362285.1 Gemmatimonadota bacterium
CGCGGCGCTGCTTGAACCGTACGCCGATGACCCGAAGAACCGCGGCCTGCTCATCGCCGACGAGAACCTCATCCGCACGGTCTCGGTGAAGGCGCTCAAGGCCGGCTTCCAGGTGAACACGCACGCCATCGGCGACCGGAGCAACCGCGTGGTCCTCGACGCGTACGAGAAGGCGTTTGCCGAGGTGCCGGGCAAGGACCACCGCTTCCGCGTGGAGCACGCGCAGATCCTCGACCTGGCCGAGGTGCCGCGGTTCGCGATGCTCAAGGTGATTCCCAGCATGCAAGCCAGCCACGCCACGAGCGACATGCCGTGGGTGGGCAAGCGGCTGGGGGAGGCGCGCCTTTCCGGCGCCTACGCCTGGCGGCAGCTGCTCAAGTCGGGGGTCATCCTCCCCAATGGCACCGACTTCCCCGTGGAGCAGGTCAGCCCGTTCATCACCTTCCATTCGAGCATCACGCGGCAGGACGCGAAGAACATGCCCGCCGGCGGCTGGCGCGCCGCGGAGAAGATGACCCGCGAGGAGACGCTCAAGTCGATGACCATCTGGCCGGCCATGGCCGCGTTCCAGGAACGGGACCTCGGTTCGATCACGGTCGGCAAGCGCGCCGATTTCGTGATCCTCGACCAGGACCTGATGACGGTGGCGCCGGAGAAGATCCTTGCCACGACGGTGGTCGCCACGTACCTGGGCGGGCGGGCAGTCTACGAGAAGAAGTAGCGTGGCGCCGCCACCACGGCAGGTTCTCACGCTGGTCCGCATCGCGCTGCTCACCGGCGTGCTCCTCTTCGGCGCGGTGGCCTGGTTCGTGCGGCAGTCCTCGGTGCTTGCCGTGGGCGCGGCCGAGGCGCACACGCTGCGCACCGTCGGCATGATCGTGTGGGGGATCGCACTCGCCGGGCTGTTGGGGCTCCGCCTCGCGTTCCGCGAACGCATCGAGGCGGGGCGCGACACGAAGCTGCCGCTCATGGCGTGGGCGCTGGGCGAGATGCCGGCACTGTTCGGGGGCGCCTTCTACCTGCTGACCGGTGACTGGACGATGTACATGACCGGGCTGGTGGCGCTGCTGGCGTCGTACGCGCTCTTCCCGGTGCCGCGCACCGGGTGAGGGGCGTGGCGGGCCGGACCCGGTGCGTGGGGCCCGGCCCGCGCGCGACTAGTTTTCGCGCGTGAACATCGTCACGCTGCTCCCGTCGGCCACCGAGATCGTGGCCTCGCTTGGCGCCACGCACCGTCTGCGGGGCATCTCCCACTCGTGCGATTGGCCGGCCGAGGTGATGGGCCTCCCACGCCTGACGGCCACCGCGGTGGATTCGCGTGCGGACGCAGGCGTGATCGACCGCCAGGTGCGCGCCATCGTGGACGCCGGCGCGCCGCTCTACACGATCGATGCCGACCGCATCCGCGCCGCGCGCCCTGACGTGATCGTCACGCAGGCGCTCTGTGACGTGTGTGCGGTGAGCGAGGGCGACGTGCGCGCGCTCGCCGCCGAGCTGCATCCGATCCCCACCGTGGTGACGCTCGACGGCAGGACTCTCGAGGGCGTGTTCAGCGACATCCGGAAGGTGGCGACGGCGATCGACGCCGACGACGAGGCGCTCGAACTGATCGACGGACTCACCGTGCGGCTCCGGCACGTGCACGACACGCTCAAGGCGGCCAGGGCGCCGCGCCCGCGGGTGGCCGTGATCGAGTGGACGGAGCCCCTGTTTGCCGGCGGACA
>JANLSF010000368.1:0-2360 GCA_031362285.1 Gemmatimonadota bacterium
CCGTCCCGAACTTCGACAGCTGGAAGCGCGCCTTCGACGCCGACCCGATGGACCGGAAGGGTGCCGGCGTGCGGCGCTACCAGGTCCATAGGTCCGTGGCGGACCCGTCGCTCGTGATGATCGACCTGGACTTCGACACCCTGACCGAGGCCGAGCGCATGCTGAAGCGGCTTCGCCGCCTGTGGGCCGGACCCGGCGGCGCCGTGATGCGGAACCCCGAGGCATGGATCGTCGAGACCGTGGCGTCGATCGCCCTCTGAGGCTCGCAGGTCGCCACGGATGACACCTCGCCCTGCCCCTTCGGGCGGCGCGCTCTCGCGACACGCGGCCCTCCGCTGGCTCCTCGACGGCGACCCATCCATCCGCTGGCAGACCCTGCGCGACCTCACCGACGCCTCGGCGGACGAGGTCGCGGTGGAGCGCGACCGCGTGGCCGTCGAGGGCGCCGGCGCACAGTTGCTCGCGCTCCAGGCGCCCGACGGGCGCTGGGGCGGCATGGCCTGGAACCGCGGATGGAACTCCACCATGCACGTCCTGCTCCTCCTGCGCGAGTACGGGCTCGACCCCGCGAGCGCGCCGGCGCGCCGAGCGGTGGACCTCGTGCGCGAGCACGTCACGTGGCGCGGCAGCGCTCCGCCGGAGTGTGACGACAACCCCTTCTTCGTGGGCGAGGTCGAGCCCTGCATCAACGGACAGGTCGGCGCCGTCGGCGCCTACTTCCGCCAGGACGTGCGGGGCATCGTGGATCGGCTGCTCGGCGAGCAGCTGAGCGACGGCGGCTGGAACTGCGAGGCGGAGCGGGGTTCCACGCGTTCGTCGTTCAACACCACGATCTGCGTGCTCGATGCCTTGCTCGAGTACGAACAGGCCCTCGGCGGAAGTCCCGACGTGACCGCGGCGCGCCGTCAAGCCGAGGAGTACCTCCTCGAACGGCGGCTCTTCCGCCGGAAATCCACGGGCGAAGCGATCGTTCGTGACCGCAAGGGCGGCACCGTCTGGACGCACTTCGCCTTTCCGTGCTGGTGGGCCTACGACGTGCTGCGCGGGCTCGACTACCTGCGCCGCGCCGGCGTGGCCCCCGATGCGCGCGTCGCCGAGGCGATCGATCTGTTGGCGTCGAAGCAGGACGCCGACGGCCGTTGGCGGCTCGAGGCGCAGCACCCCGGCACGATGCCCATCGCAACCGACGAGCGACTCGGCCAACCCAGCCGGTGGATCACCTTGCGTGCGCTGCGCGTGCTCGACTGGTGCTCGGCGCGAGGCTGACGAATCCGCCCGGCTGGCACCAAGCCGCCTGGCGCTCCCGTGTCACTGCTGCTTCTCCCCCTGCGTCGCCCGCAACTTCGCGTCGAAGCGCTGCCCCTCGCCGATCCGCTCCACCTCGAGCGCCACGGCATCCACGGACTGCTGCAGCGCCTCGAGGCGGTCGCTCGCGGCCAACTCACGGAGCGGGTCACTGGGCCGCGCGCGCTCGGCGAGCCGCCACGCCCACCAGGCGCTGATCAACCCGAGGGCCAGGTGAAGACCCGCATGCGGCCACTCCGCCGCCGCCACCGCAAAGCCGATGCCTGCAAGGTTGCCGACGGAGAAGACCGCCACGGCGCCCAGCCAGAACTTTGCTCGACCGGTCATCAGGACCTCCCATGGGTTCAAGTGGCACTACGGACCGCCCGACAGCGTGGTTTCCGGTCGCGAGCCATCCCGGCCGGAGCACGCTCCGTCCCGCGGTTGGCCCCTCCACGGGGGCTGCACTGTCACATCGGCCTTCACCTCAGGAGGCCCCATGCTGATCCCATCCGTCCAACGCCTGGCGCTCACGCTCACGGTGCTCTGCGGCCTCACTGGCTGCCGGTCGGTTGTTCGCGCCACGATGACGCTGACCGTTCCGCACGCTGCCGAGGATGCCGTGATCTCGTACGACGACGTCGACCGCTTCGCGGCCGCCCTGACTCGCCTCGACTCGGCGACCGACAGCGTGGGCATTGTGCACCGCTACCTGGCCGAAGGTACGGACGGACTGCGCGCGTACGCCGATCACTTCAAGCTCAGCGACAGCTCGCTGCTGGCGGCGATCCGGCGCCGGCCGGCGTACTACCGCAGCCTGCGCGACCTGCCGCAGCGACTCCGGGCGCAGGAGCCAAGGGTGCGAGCGGGCTTGCTGGCGCTCGAGCGCCTGTACGCGCCGAGCGCCTTCCCGACGGTCTACTACGTGGTCGGAGCCGGACGGGGCGGTGGCCAATCGAGCCGGCAGGGGCTCCTGATCGGCGCCGAGGTCTACGCGGCCGCGGAGGACTCCACCGAGCGCATCCGGCTCGAGACGCCTCGCACGTTTCATGCGCTGACCGACCTCGCCGCGCTGG
>JANLSF010000377.1:0-6108 GCA_031362285.1 Gemmatimonadota bacterium
GTGGCCTCGTCGTCGAGGGGCAGCACGGCCAGGTCGAGGTCGAGCCCGAGGCGCGCCTTGATCGACTGCAGCGCGTCGTGGATGACGGTGAGCGTGGTCAGGCCGAGGAAGTCCATCTTGAGCATCCCGGCCTTCTCGAGCGCGTTCATGTCGTACTGGGTGACGACGACCGTCTCGTCGTCGTTGCCGCCGGAGCCCTTGGTCACCTGCGTGCAGATCGGCACGTAGTCGTCGAGCGGGCCCGGCGCGATCACCACGCCGGCGGCGTGCACCCCCGTGTGGCGCGAGAGCCCCTCGAGGGCGATGGCGTAGTCGAGGAGGCCGGCGGTGCGCTCGTCGGTCCGGTAGAGCTTCTTGACCTCGGGGAGCTGCTTGATCGCCTCGGCCACCGTGAGCGAGAAGTTCGGCGCGTTCGGGATCAGCTTGGCGAGCGCGTCGGTCTCGGCGGGGGTGAACCCGAGCACGCGGCCGACATCCTTGATCGCCGCGCGCGACTTCATGGTGCCGAACGTGACGATCTGCCCCACCGCGGCGCGCCCGTACTTCTGTCGCACGTACTCGATCACCTCGCCGCGCCGCTCGAAGCAGAAGTCCACGTCGATGTCGGGCATCGAGACGCGCTCCGGATTCAGGAAGCGCTCGAAGAGGAGGTCGAACTTGAGCGGGCAGACGTCGGTGATGCGGAGCGCGTAGGCCACGAGCGAGCCGGCCGCGGATCCGCGGCCCGGCCCCACCGGGATCCCCGTGTCGCGCGCGGCCTTGATGAAGTCGGCCACGATGAGGAAGTAGCCGGCGTAGCCCGTCTTGGTGATGACCGACAGTTCGAAGTCGAGCCGCTCGCGCACCTCGGGGGAGAGCACCTCGCCATAGCGCCAATGCGCCCCTTCCTCGGCGAGCCGGACGAGCAGCGAGTTCTCGCTCTCCACCCCGGTGGGCAACGGGAAGGACGGCAGGTGATACGTCTTGCCGAAGGTGATGTCCACCGTGTCGGCGATGGCGAGCGCGGTCTCGAGGACGTCGGGACGGTCGGGGAAGGCCGCGGCCATCTCGGGCCCCGACTTGAAGTAGAGCCCCTCGTCGTACTTCATGCGATCGCGGTCTTCGCGGTCCTTGCCAAGCCCGATGCAGAGAAGCACGTCGTGGGCGTCGTGGTCCTCGTGCCTCAGGAAGTGCGCGTCGTTGGTGGCGACGACCGGGAGCCCGAGGTCCTTGCCGAGGCGGAAGATCTCGGCGTTGAGCTTGGCCTGGCCGTCGGTGCCATGCGCCTGCACCTCGAGGTAGTAGCGGTCCTTGAACAGTTCCGCGTACCAGGCGGCGGCGTCCCTGGCCTCGTCGTAGCGCCCCTGCATGAGGTGCTGGGCGACCTCGCCGGCGAGGCAGGCCGAGGAGACGATGATCCCCTCGCTGTGGCGCGCCAGCAGCTCGCGGTCCACCCGGGGGCGCATGTAGAACCCCTCGGTGTAGGCCAGCGAGGTGAGCTTGACGAGGTTCTTGTAGCCCACGAGGTCGCGGGCGAGGAGGACCAGGTGGTAGTAGGGCTTGGCGCCGGGCGCGGGACGGCCGCGCTGCTTCCGGTCGCCCGGGGCGACGTACGCCTCCATGCCGATGATCGGCTTGATCCCGGCCTTCTTCGCCTTCTCCTGGAACTCCCAGGCGGCGTGGAGGTTGCCATGGTCGGTGATCGCCAGCGCCGGCTGTTCGAACTGCTTGGCGCGGTCGATCAGGTGCTCGATCCGGTTCGCCCCGTCCAGCAGGGAGTACTCGGAATGGCAGTGGAGGTGGACGAATCCCATGGGATTCGCATAATAGATGCAACGGGGGGCGGTGTCAAAGGACACCACCCCCCGCTTGACAGCCCACAACGTGTTGTCCTACAACAATTTGGGCTACTTGCGCCCGGCTGGTCTTGCCTTCCGGGCGTGGACCACGGCCCGGTAGCGCACCACGCGCCCCTGCAGGCGCCGGATGGCGCGACGGGTTGCCGACGCCGCCTGAGCGGCGCCGCGCACCACACGGACGTCGGTGAAGCCCGCGGCGTGGCACATGCCCACCAGCGCCTTCTCGTTGGGCGCCCACCAGTTGGACGAGTCGCCGTTCAGTTCCGAGCCCGGGAAAAACTCGCAGACCGCCCGGTGTTCATTGCCCGGGATGATCGCGGCCTCGGTTTCGATGACGGCCAGGTCCTCGGTGACGGCGGCCAGGCGGCGCATGGACTCCACCGGGTTGGCCATGTGGTACAGGGTGCCGAGGAAGAAGACGACCTCGTAGGTGCCCACCTTGGCGAGGTCGGTGTCCATGAAGTCGGCGACGATGGGGCGGACCCTGCTGCCGAGCGCCTCGCGGGCGGTGTCGAACCCCGCCTTGCCCGGCAGGGTGTCGGGATGCCAATGCGGGAGCTTGGTGTCGTCGCCCGGCTCGACGCCGAGCCGCCTGGATTCCGCCTGGTGGGCGAAGTGGGCCGGGAGGTCCATGGCCCACACGAAATGGTCGAGGCCGGTGACCTCGGCCGCGCCTTGTCGTTCGGCGTGGAAGGCGAAGAAGCCGTCCCAGGTGTTGATGTCGAGGACCCGCTTGCCGGCCAAGCTGGGGAGGGAGAGCCAGGCGACTTCCTTGGCGAGGCGCTCCAGCGTCTTGATCCCCGGCGTGACGACCCCCTGGCCCAGGTCGAGGGAGTGGAACCAGCGTGGCACCTTGGCGACGCGCGCCTTCAGTTCATCGGGGGTCATGCAACGCTCGCGGGTGGGAAGGCCAGGGGGCAAGCTAGCCCCGCCCGGGAGGTTGGGCCACGCGGTGAGCGTGGGGCGCCCCTCAGGCGCCGAAGCGGCCGCGCAGGAGCGCGCGCAGGTCCACGTTGCCGGTGAGCGGCGTGGTGTCGGTGGTGGGGGCGTCGTTGTCGCCCAGGGCGACCGGCTCCATGGTGTCGCGCACGCCGCGGTCGAGGAAGCGCGAGAGCTGGTCGAGGGTGTAGTCGGCGCTGCGGCGGGTGGAGTAGGCCAGCAGCGGGTAGGTGACGAACAGGTGGTTGCGGGCGCGCGTGGTGGCCACGTACATGAGGCGGCGCTCCTCCTCTTCCTCCTCGGGGTTCCCCAGGGCGCGGGCCATGGGGAAGTAGCCGTCCACGGCCCAGATCAGGAAGACGACGTCCCACTCGCGCCCCTTCGCGGAGTGCGCCGTGGAGAGCACGAGGACATCGTCCTCCTCGTCGGCGCCGCCGGCCAGGTCCTGCGTGCCGGAGGGAGGTTCGAGGGCGATCGCGCTCAGGAAGGCCTGCCGCGAGGGATACCCGGCGGCGATCACCTGGAGCTGGTCGAGGTCGGCGAGGCGTGGCTCCGGCCGGTCGTACTTGTCGCGGAGGAGCGCGTCGTACAGGAGGCGCACGCGGGCGATGTCGCGGCTCACCTGCGAGTCCTCGGGGGCCACGCCGTCGCGCAACCCCTCGAGCAGCTGCACGAGGGCCGTGTGCGCACCCTTGGCGCGCGGCGGAGGCGTGTAGCGGCCGAAGGCGCCGTGGCCGAAGGCGAGGTCGGCCATCGCGCCGATGGCGGCGCGCGCGGTGGTCTCGCCGATCCCCGGCATGAGCATGAGGATGCGGTACCAGCTGATCTCGTCGCGCGGGTTCTCGAGAATCCGCAGGAAGGCGAGCACGTCCTTCACGTGTGCCGCCTCGAGGAAGCGGAGTCCGCCCCACTTGTCGAAGGGAATCTTGCGACGCGCGAGCTCGATCTCGAGGTCGGCCGACATGTAGCCGGCGCGGAAGAGCACCGCCATCTCGCGCAGCGGGATCCCCTCCTCGTGCAACTCGAGGATGCGGTCGGCCACGAAGCGCGTCTGCTGCGATTCATCGCGTGCGGCCACGAGCCACGGCTTCTCGCCGCCCTCGCGGCGGGTGCGCAGCTCCTTGGAGAAGCGCTCGGTGGCGCGCGAGATGAGCGTGTTGGTGCAGGCGAGGATGGGGGCGGTGGAGCGGTAGTTCTCCTCGAGGGTGACGATGCGCGTGCCGGGGAACTGCGCGGGGAAGTCGAGGATGTTGCGGATGGTGGCGCCGCGGAAGGCGTAGATGCTCTGCGCGTCGTCGCCCACCACGGTGATGCGGCCATGGCCGCCGGCCAGGCCGCGGAGGATGCGCGACTGGAGCGCATTCGTGTCCTGGTACTCGTCCACGAGCACGTAATCCCACAGGCCGCTGATGCGCTCGGCGAGATCCGGGGCCTGCTCGAGCAGGAGCGCCCAGAACAGCAGCAGGTCGTCGTAGTCCACGAGGTTGCGGTCGGCCTTCCGGCGCGTGTAGTCACCCCAGACCTTCGCGATGTCCCCCTGCCACTCGACGAAGCTGGGATACTCCTCGTGCAGCAGCTCGGTGAGCGGGATCTCGGTGTTCACGTGGCGCGAGTAGAGCCAGTGCAGCGTCTCCTTCTTCGGGAACCGCTTGTTGCTCCCCGCCACTCCCGTGTGCGCGCGCGAGACCTGCATCAGGTCTTCGGCGTCGGCCTGGTCCATGATGCTGAAATCGGAGGCGATGCCCGCGGCGGGCCCGTACGTGCGAAGCAACCGGTGCGCCGTGCCATGGAAGGTGCCGCCCTGCACGTGGCGGCCCTGCGCCCCCACCAGGCGCTCCACGCGCGAGAGCATCTCCTGCGCAGCGCGGCGCGTGAAGGTCATGAGCAGGATGCGCTCTGGGCGCACCCCCGTCTCGATCAGGTAGGCGACGCGGTGCACGAGGGTGCGCGTCTTGCCCGTGCCGGCGCCGGCGACGATGAGCAGCGGCGCGCCCAAGGCGGTGGCGCCCTCGCGCTGCTCCGGGTTCAGCCCGTCGAGGTGGTCACTCGCGAGTTCGGAGCGTCCGGGGACGTCGCGCGGGCGCGGCAAGTAGACGCGGGGGGCGTCGGGCATGGGACGAATATAGGCCGAAGGCGGGCCCGCCACGGCCGTCCCCGTGGGTGATGCCCCGCTACTGTGCCCCGCGACGGTGCCTCACGGGGTCCATTGGAGGGCGAAGGGTGCGCCCTCGGGATCGCGGAGCATCGCGATGCGCCCGACGCCGTCGGGGGTGGTCATGGGCGGCATCATCACGCTCGCACCGAGCGCCTTGGCCCGGGCGAACGCCGCGTCGAGGTCGGCGACCCGCACGTAGGAGGTCCACGTCCAGGGCATGACCTTTCCACCGGCTGGCTGGTAGATGCCACCGATGTCGCGCCCCTCGTGGTGGAGTACCTGGTAGCTCCCATTGGGCCCCATCTCGTGTCGCTGGACCGGGGTCCACCCGAACAGGCTGCCGTAGTCGGCGAGCGAGCCCGCCGTGTCGGGGCTCGAGAGTTCCACCCACGCCACGTCACCCACGCGTGGTGCCGGCGCGACGGCCGGCGGGGGTGTCGCAGGGGCGTGGAAGGCGAACTCGGCCCCGTTCCGGTCGGCGACCACCGCCATGCGACCCACCGAGGGGATGGTATTGGGGGCGACCCACACCTTGCCGCCGAGCCGCTGGAGGGTGGCCACCGAGGCGTCCGTGTCCGGGGACGCGAAGTAGGGGAGCCAATGCGAGTTGGCGGCGTGTTCCGCCGGCGTGCCGGGTGGAAAGGGCTGAATGCCGCCGATCGGGATGCCGCCAGCGGTGAACATCTCGTAGGTCATGCCGGGGCCCATCGGCCACTCGGTGATGGTCCAGTCGCACACCTGCGTGTAGAAGTCGCGAACGACCTTCGGGTCACGGCAGAGCAATTCGAACCACAGAAACCGGCCAAGCACGGACTGACTCATGGGGCACCCTGACGGAGGAAGAGAGCCAAAGCTTCGGGTGACAGGTAGTCCGCTGTCAAGTCGAGCACCTCGGCCATCGCGTGGATCGTGGCCAGTTCCACCTGTGCATTCAGGGCGTCGGCCACCGGTTCACCGCGTCCCACGAGCTCCGCCGCGACGCTCGTCATGCGCACGTCGGGAATGCCGCACGGCACCATGAGGTCGAAGTACGAGAGGTCGGTGGTGACGTTGAGCGCGAAGCCGTGCCAGGTGACCCACTGTCGCGCGTGCACGCCGATGGACGCGATCTTGCGGCCCTCCACCCAGACCCCCGTCTGTCCCTTCTGGCGGCTCCCCTCGATCCCCTGCGTGTCG
>JANLSF010000397.1:0-4236 GCA_031362285.1 Gemmatimonadota bacterium
GCGCGCAACCCCTGCGGCCGTTCGCAGTCCCAGCGCCACGAAGGTCAAGGTTCCGTTGCAGCAGCTGGCCGTGACGTTGGTGGGGGCGCCGGCGACCCAGAGGTTCTCGTGGTCGTGTGCGCGACCCCAGCCGTCCACCACGCTCGTGGCCGGATCGGTCCCCATGCGGCAGCCACCGCCGGGGTGCTCCTGCCCGATGTCATTGGCCGACGATTCGCTGCTGATGACCTTGCCGCCGCCCGCCGCCGCCATCCGCTTGAAGAGCGCCTTGATGCTCTCCTCGGCGTGGGCGCGGCCGGCCACGGTGGTGGGGTGGTCGCGGAACGAAAGCCGCGGCATCGGATCACCCCACCGGTTCTTCGCGCCCGCGTCGAGGGTGAGCTCGCTCGCCTTGTCGGGCAGCACGTCGTAGTAGGCGCGCACGCGGGCGGCGCCCTTCTTCGTGCGGTGCTTCCAGTCGGCGAGGAGGGCGCTCCCCAGCAGCACGTTGCCCTGTTCGTCGCGCCAGCGCGCCTCGCGTCCCACGCTCGACTCCCACACGCGGAGATCGTGGCGCACGTACTGGTTGCCACGGGGCACGCGCATGAACTGCTTGGAGACGAGCGAGTGCTGGCCGTTCATCCCGGGATAGAGGGTCAGCGGGAGTTCGATGTGGGCGTTCAGGTTGCGATGGCCGGCGAGGTACTTGCCCACGTGACCGCTCGTGTTGGCGATGCCGTTGGGGTAGGCGCCGCTCGTGGAGAGGAGCAACAGGTGCGCGGTCCACGTGAAGCCACCGGCCAGCACGAACTGCCGGGCGTGGATCTCGACCTCCTCTCCCCCCGCGAGCGTGCTGTTGCCCGTGAGGTGCGTGATGCGCCCCGTCCTGGGGTCGGCGAGCACGCGCCGCACGAGCACGTTCGTATGCATCGCGATCCGCTTGGCCGCCACCAGCCGGTCGAGGGTCCACTCCGGCGAGTACTTGGCGCCGGAGGGGCACACGGGATAGCAGGTGTCGCACCGCTGGCAGACGGCGCGTCCGTCGTACGGCACGGAGTTCTTGGCCGACGGCTGGCTCCACATCGCGATGCCGGCCTTGTCGGCCCAGCCGCGCAATTGCTGCAGGTTCGGCGACAGCGGGAGCGCCGGCATCGGGAACGGCTTGCCGCGCGGATCGATCGCGGGCGGTCCCTGCTCGCCGCTGATCCCCATCCGCTCCTCCGCCTCCTGGTAGAACGGGTCGAGGTCGTCGTAGCTGATGGGCCAGTCCTCGAACACGCCGTGCATCGACCTGAGCTTGAAGTCGTCGGGCGAGTAGCGCGGGGTGACCGCGCCCCAGTGCATGGCGAGGCCGCCGACGTGCATGTCGGGGGAGAAGCCGAACGCCGTCCCGGTGGCGTTCTGGTCGTCGAGGTGGTCCGACGTCCACGGCGACTCGTTGTAGTCGAGGAAGCGCTGCCGGGCGAGGGTGCGGTCCTTGAACGGCGTCGTGGCGCCGCCGGCCTCGATCACGGCAATGGTCCCCTTGGTGCTGTCGGCGAGCTTCGCCGCGACGAGCGCGGCCGTGATGCCCGACCCCACGATGCAGTAGTCGGCCTCGATGCGCCGGCTCACGACCTGGCCCCCGTCGGGAGCGCCGTCACGGTGGCCAGGGTGCGGCAACTGTCCTTGCCGATCGCGGCGCCGTAGACGAAGTCGGTGGCGGCCGAGCTCTCGGCCCAGTGTGCCAGCAGGGCGAGCGCCACGTGCGGTGCCGCGAGGACGCCGGGCATCCGGTCGCCGCCCTTGAGGCGCGCAAGCTGCGCGCGGACCATCGCGTCGCGCTTGGGCGCGTCCAGCTGCGCGAAGCCGCGGCGATGCTGACGGCGGGCGAGGGCGTCGAGTTGCGCCAGCTGCGCATTCCACTGGGGCCCCGGGTGCGCCGGCGTGAACCGGACCTCCTGCTCGCCGTAGCCGTGCAGTTCCTCGGCGGCCGGCTCGAAGCCGGCAATCCACGCGCGGAACCCCGCGACCGCCGATGCGCGCCGCTCGGCCCCGAGTTCGATGGGGAGCACCACCTCGGCCACGGCATCGAGCAGGGCCGGTTCGAGCGCGAAGCCAGCGGCTGCGGCTCCACCGCGTCGCTCCGTGGTACACCCGGCGGCAAGGCCCGCCGCGGTCGCGGCGGAGGCCTTCAGGAAGGATCGGCGATTGGTCGTCACGGCAGGGCTCCCACGGGTAGCGAGTCGAGGCGAAGGTACGCGCGCGGCGCTCAGGCGCCACGGCCAGTGCGGCGGACCGGGTGCGAACCACCCGCATTCGGAATACTGTTCCCCTGACCCTCACCCCGCCACTCATGCGCCCCGCCCTCGCCCTCTTCGCCAGCGTCGTCCTCCTTGGCCCGCCGTCGGTCGTTCGCGCCCAGTCCGATGCCGGACCGACGGTGCTGCGCGCCGCGCTGGTCCTCGATGGCGCCGGAAAGGCGTGGCCCAACGGCACCGTCACGATCACCAGCGGGCGCATCACCGCCGTGGGGCCGCTCGCCAAGGGCGCCCGCGTCACGCGCGACCTGGGCCCGCTGACCCTCATGCCCGGGCTCATCGACACGCACGTCCACCTCACCTGGTACATCACGGGGAAGGGTCGTCTGCACGTCGAGAACGACGGGGAGGGCCCGACCGAGGCGGCGCTCGCCGCGGCCGGCAACGCGTGGCGCACCCTGCAGGCGGGGTTCACGACGGTCCAGAGCCTGGGAAGCCCCGAGGATGCCGCGCTGCGGGACGCAATCCAGCGCGGCGTCATCGGCGGACCGCGCCTGATCACGTCGCTCGGGTCGCTCAACGAGAGGAGTGGCTCGGCCGAGGCGCTCCGCGATTCGGTGCGGGCCTTCAAGGGGCGCGGCGCCGACGTCATCAAGCTGTTCGCCTCGAAGAGCCTGCGGGAGGGCGGGCAGCAGACGATGACCGACGCGCAACTCGTGGCCGCGTGCGGTGAGGGGCATGCGCAGGGCCTCCGCGTGGTGGTGCACGCCCACGACGCCGGGAGCGTGCTCGCCGCCGTGAAGGCCGGCTGCGACCAGGTGGAGCACGGGCTGTTCGCCAACGACGAGGCGCGCGCCGCCATGGCGCAGGCCGGCACCTGGTACGATCCACAGTGCGGGCTCGTCTTCCTCAACTACCTCGACCACAAGCCGTGGTTCGAGGGGATCGGCAACTACAACACGGCCGGGTTCGCGGCCATGGAGCGCGTCCTTGGCGAGGCGCCCCGGCAGGTCGGGCGTGCGGTGGCCACGCCGAAGCTCAAGGTCATCTTCGGCACCGACGCCGTGGCTGGGGCCCACGGCCGCAACGCCGAAGAACTGAGCTGCCGGGCGAACGAGGCCAAGGTTCCGCTGGACGCGCTGCTTGCGAGCGCGACGTCACAGGCGGCGGCGTCGCTCGGGCTCGCCAACGACGTGGGCACGATTGCGCCGGGCATGCGCGCCGATCTCGTGGCGCTCGCGGGGGACCCGCGCGCGTCCGTGGTCGCGTACCAGCGTGTCCGCTTCGTGATGAAGGACGGCGCGGTCTGGCGTGATGACGCGACTCAGCTCGTGGCGCGGAACCGCAAGGGATAGCGCGACCGGAGCCACCGCTGCTCCGCGAAGATCACGGTGAGCGGAATGCCGGTGGGGGTGATCCGGCAGCTGACCTGGCGCCCGCAGGTGCGCGCGACGATCGCCTTCACGGCCACCTTGCGGGCCTCGTGCAGTCGCAGCACCCCCTCGAGTTCGGTGTCCAACGCCGGCACCTGGGCACCCGTGGGCACGTCAAACCGCAGGCCGAGCTCCGAGAGGTCGAGCACGGGAGCCGTGCCGAGGCGGAACTCGAAGACGGGAGTGGCGCGCTCCGGGTACTCGACCCGGTAGTGCCAGCGACGCTCTTCGGTGGTGCGCATGGTGGGGCCTCGTGAGCGCGGGGAGCGGTCAGTGCCGCGGCGCGCGCGGGGCGTCGCGCACCGCCAACGGCGCGCCATCGATGAGGGCACCCACGATGCCGTCCACCTCGAACTCGAGGGCGCGTCGCACCACGAGGTGATCGCACTCCTGCTCGTCCGTGATCGGATAGCCGGGCACGAGCATCGCGATGGCGCGGTCGAACGCGGCGAGCAATCCGGTGGTCGCCTCGGACACGGCGGGTGCTTCGGCGTTCGGTTCGGGCGCGGCGAGCGGGCTGGCGTCGTCGACCAGGTTGAGCGCGCGCAGTTCGGTCGAGACCATGCGCAGCGCGGCCTCGGACT
>JANLSF010000402.1:0-1786 GCA_031362285.1 Gemmatimonadota bacterium
TCAGGCTGGCCACCAGCAGGTGGCCGACGTGTGGCGGGTCGAAGGTCCCGCCGAACACGCCAATGCGCATCGATCAGCGCGCGACGGCCTGACTCGCGCAGGCCGACTTCACTTCCGCGTCCTGTGGATACGACTTGGCCATCGTGTCGCACAGTTCCTTGGCCTCCTCGCCGTAGCGGATCGCCCGGTACGCCACCAGCAGCTTGAGGCCGGCCAGCCGGGCGTGCGCGGTGGACGGGTAGACCTTCAAGACGTCCTTGAAGTAGATGATCGCGGAGTCGAAGGCGTTCCGGCGGAGGTAGTGATCTCCCGTGTCGTAGTCCTTCGTCGCGAGCTTGTCCTCGACCGCCGCGAGCGAGCGCGTCACGCTGTCCCGGAGCGCCGTCTCGGGATAGTTCGTGAGCAGGCCCCGCCACGTGCCCTGCGCGAGCAGCGCGTACTGCGGATCGAGTTGCGGGGTCCGCCACATGCGGGCGTAGGCCTGCCCGGCCTGGTACAGGGCGTCGTCGGCGAGGGAGTCATCGGGAAAGGTCTCGGCGAGGCGCTGGAAGTTCTGTGCGGCAAAGAGGTGCTCCTCCCGCTGCTCGTACGTCTGCGCCAGGAACCAGAACGCCACCGGCAGCAAGGGGTCGCGCGCCGGCAGGTCGAGGGTCAGGCGCTCGAACCCCTTGGCGGCATTCTCGTGCTTCCCCTTGCGATACTGCTCCATCGAGGCCGCGAACAGCGACTCGCTGGTCTTGAACTTGTTGGTCTGGAAGCCGCCCGCGCACGCCCCCAGCGACAGGGTGCCGCCGAGCAGGGCGAGCAGGCCGCAGGCGAAGCGACGGGCGGTCATGCCGGCACGCCCACGACGCCGCGGAAGTAGGCCACCGTGCGCGCAATCCCCTCGCGCACCGGCACCGTGGGCTCCCACCCCAGCACCTGCTTGGCCCGGGTGATGTCCGGCTGGCGCACCTTCGGGTCATCCTCCGGCAGCGGGCGATACTCGATCGCCGAGCGCGAGCCGGTGAGTTCGAGCACGATCTCGGCCAGTTGCTTCACGGTGTACTCGTCGGGGTTGCCGATGTTCATCGGCTGCGCGTCGCCGCGCTGGAACAGCTGGTAGATCCCCTCCACTTCGTCCTCGACGTAGCAGAACGAGCGCGTCTGGGACCCGTCGCCGTAGATCGTCAGCGACTGCCCCTTGAGGGCCTGCACGATGAAGTTCGAGACCACGCGGCCGTCGTGCGGGCGCATGCGGGGACCGAAGGTGTTGAATATGCGCACGATGCGGGTGTCGAGTCCGTGGAAGCGATGATAGGCCATGGTGAGCGCCTCGGCGAAGCGCTTGGCCTCATCATAGACACCACGGGGGCCGATCGGGTTCACATTGCCCCAATACGACTCCGGCTGGGGATGCACCAGCGGGTCGCCGTACACCTCGCTCGTGGAGGCGATGAAGAAGCGCGCCCCCTTGGCCTTGGCGATGCCCAGGGCGTTGTGCGTCCCCAGCGCCCCGACCTTGAGCGTCGGAATGGGATGCTCGAGGTAGTCGATGGGCGACGCCGGCGAGGCGAAGTGCAGCACGGCATCCACGGGTCCGGGGACGTGCACATGCTCGGTGACGTCGCGCTTCTCGAAGTGGAAGCAGGGGTTGGCGAAGAGGTGCTCGACGTTGCGCATGTCCCCCGTGATGAGGTTGTCCATGCAGACGACCTCGAAGTTCTCGGCGAGGAAACGCTCGCACAAGTGACTGCCGAGGAAGCCGGCACCGCCGGTGATCAGGACGCGCGGTCGTGCCATGGTC
>JANLSF010000428.1:0-1772 GCA_031362285.1 Gemmatimonadota bacterium
AGCGGCGCGTCGCGCGTTTCGTGGGGCCCAGCGCTCTCGTGGCGTTCAACGAGAGTGTCTTCCGAGAGTCGCTGACCAGTCTCGAGGGCCAACCGCTCAGAGACGACGATGCCGTGAAGGTTGACAGACTGGAATGGGTGCTCATGCGTGCCGCCGACGGCCGGACGCAAGTGCCGCTGCCAGTCGGCTGGGTGGTCGGTGCCGGCGCACCGTTGCCGTGTGAGGGACTACCGCCAGCGACCCTCGCCGCCGCCGCGATTCCGACGCGCGATTTCACGATCGTGATTCGTGTCGCCGTCTGGCCAGATGGCTCGGCGAACTTCGATACGGGTCTGGCGTACGTCGAGCGTCGTGGGGCTCAAGGCTCCACGTCATACGTGTCCCGTACACAGTGGCTTGGCGTCTCATATATGACCGAGGGCCGGTTCGTTCGGGTCGGCCCCCAGGTCATGCAGCTCGAGGTACTATCGCCGGACTCGACGAACCCGGTTGCACGAGAACTGCTCAGCGCGTGGGCCAGGCGTGTCACGGCGGTGCAATAGCTCCTTTCGTGGGCGCCGTGGGCTGGTACGTGTGGGCGTTCACGCGGGTCTCTACTATTGCGGTGACAGCATCCAGATTCGGCGTGCGTACTCCTCGACGGCACGATCGGAAGAGAACCGTCCCACGCGGGCGGTGTTGAGAATCGACATCTGGGTCCAGTGTGCCTGGTCGAGGAACGCCTGGCTGACCCGCTCCTGACACTCGACATAGGCGCGATAGTCGGCCATCACCATGTAGTCATCGCGCAACAAGAGCTGATCGGTGAGCGGCCGGAACAGCTGCTGGTCGCCTCGGGAGAACTGCCCGCTGTTGAGGCCATCGATCGCGCCCTTGAGCTCGCTGTCACTGTGGTAGAAGCGCTGGGGATCGTAGCCCGCTGCTTTCCGCGCAGAGACCTCTCCAGCCGGGAGGCCAAACAAGAAGAAGTTCTCGGCGCCGACCGCCAAGCGGATCTCGATATTCGCGCCGTCGAGGGTACCGACCGTCAGCGCCCCGTTCATCGCGAACTTCATGTTGCCGGTGCCCGACGCTTCCGTCCCGGCCGTCGAGATCTGCTCCGAGAGGTCGGCCGCGGGATAGATGTTCTGGCCGTGTTTGACGTTGAAGTCCGGCAGGAACACCACCGTGAGACGATCCCGCACGGCGGGGTCGCCGTTGATCACCTCAGCCACCGACGTGATGAGTTTGACCAGCAGCTTTGCCATGAAGTAGCCAGGCGCCGCCTTGCCTCCGAAGATGAACGTCCGTGGCACCATCACCGTCGGCGCTTGGCGCTTCAGGCGGTGATAGAGGGTGATGATGTGCAACACGTTCAGGTGCTGGCGCTTGTACTCGTGGATGCGCTTCACCTGCACGTCCATCAACGCCTCGGGGTCGATCCGGATCGCGGTTCGCGCCTCGATGGCGCGGGCGAGATCGGCCTTGTTCGCCCGTTTCACGGCCCGCCACGCGGCGCGGAACTGCGCATCGTCCGCGCGCGGCTCGAGCTTTCGCAGGCGCTCGAGATCGGCGAGCCAGCCCTCCCCGATGGCCTCGGTGATGAGCGCGGCGAGGCGCGGGTTGCACTGCGCCAGGAAGCGCCGCGGCGTGACCCCGTTGGTCTTGTTGCGGAACTTCTCGGGTGCGATCGCATGGAAATCGCGCAGCACGTCTTGCTTGAGCAGCTGGGTGTGCAGTTCGGCGACCCCGTTGATCGCGAAGCAGCCCGCCGCGGCCAGGTGCGCCATGCG
>JANLSF010000510.1:0-2490 GCA_031362285.1 Gemmatimonadota bacterium
GGCGTCAACCTGAGCGCGGGGCTGACCCTGGGCGCCACCTTCACGGACGCCCCCGGCGGCACGGCCACCTGGACGTTCACGGGCGGCACCAACTACAACGACCAGAGCGGCACGGCCGCCACCGTCATCAACAAGGCCAACGCCACGATCGTGGTGACCGGGTACAGCGTGGTCTACAACGGTCTTCCCCACTCGGCGTCGGTCACGCTCACGGGCGTGAACGAGGAAACGGGCACCACTGTGGGAACGGTGGACGTCAGCGGCACGACACACACCGACGCGGGCACCTACAACGGCGACGTCTGGACGTTCACGGGCACGAACTACAACAGCTCGAGTGGCGTGGTCAACGACGCAATCGCCAGGGCTGACGCCGCAGTTGTAGTGACGCCGTACAGCGTGCTGTATGACGGGCTCGCCCACACGGCGGTGGTCACGTCGATCGTCGGCGTCAACAACGAGACGGGCGCCACGGTGGGCACGGTCAGCGTCACCGGCACGACCCACAACAACGCCGGCACCTACGCCGCTGATCCCTGGACCTTCACGGGCACCGCGAACTACAACAACACGAGCGGCACGGTGAACGACGTGATCGGCAAGGCTGCGGCGACGGTGGTCGTCACTCCCTATAGCGTGACGTATGACGGGCTGGCCCACACAGCCACCGTCACCTCAATCACCGGCGTCAACGGTGAGGCTGGCGCCACCGTGGGTGCAGTCATCGTCACCGGCACCACCCACACGAATGCCGGCACCTTCAACGGCGACCCCTGGACCTTCACGGGCACCGCGAATTACAGCAACGCGAGCGGCACGGTCAACGACGTCATCGCGAAGGCCAACCCGACGGTGGCCGTCATTCCGTACAACGTCGCGTACGACGGCAACTCCCACACCGCGACCTTCGCGGTCACGGGCGTCCACGGCGAAACAGGCGCGGCCGTCGGTGTCATCAACGTCAGCGGAACCACGCACACGCTGCCTGGCATGTATAACGGCGATCCCTGGACCTTCACCGGGTCCGCTAACTACAGCAACGCCACCGGCGCCGTCGACGATCGAATCGGCTACGGCACCTGCGCCGCGGGCTATGGCCCCGGAGGCGTCATCCTGCAGCCCATCAACAGTGACGGCACGAGCGTCTACAACCGGAAGGGCGGCAGCACGATACCCGTGAAGTTCAGTGTCTGTGACGCCGCGGGCATGCCCATTGCGAACCCGGCGGCCGTGTTCGCCGGCACGGGCGGCACGCTGACGATGCTGAGCGCGGTCAGAGGGACAGTGGATGTGGTCAACGAACCAGGCGTGTCGGCGATCCCGGACGCCGCCTTCCGCTGGGCCGGGGACAAGTGGATCTTCAACATGGCCACGTCGAACCTCCAGGCCGGAACGACGTACACGTTCGGCATCAACCTCTCGCTTGGCAACATCACGTTCCGAGTGGGCGTGAAATAGACAGGGCCCGAGCGGCGGTCCGGCGCACGTCAGGTCGCCGCTCGTGTCGTCCTCATCAGGCCGAACTCCGCGCTCTCAAGGACGCACCCGGTAACATGGCACCCGAAACAGCGTTACCCTGACTACGGCATGCGATACCAGAGACGCGCAGCGGTGGTGGGGTTGCTCGTAACGACCCTCGGTATGGGTGGCGGCACGGGATCCACGGCCCAGGAACCCGCGCTCGCACACACGCTGCTGCTGTCGCGCGCGCAGGCCGGGCGGGCGATCGTCGCGTGGAACGAAGACCTGGCCTTCATGCCTGGCGAGGTCCTTGTGAAGTTCAAGACCGGCACGAGCGGCAACGCGCAGAGCCGCGCGCTCTCGGTGGTGCGCGGATCCACCGACGAGTCCGAGTCCGCCTGGCTCGGCGACGTGCTGCTGGCCCGCACACCGGCAGAGCCCGACGCCACCGTCGCGGCGGCGGCGCTGGCCCGTCAGCCCGAGGTGGAATGGGCCCAGCCGAACTACCTGCGGTCGCTGCACGCCGCGCCCAACGATCCCGCGTTCGGGCGCCAGTGGAATTTCCAGCTGATCGAGATGCCGCGCGCCTGGGACATCAATCCCGGCGGATCGGCCGAGGTCGTAGTGGCCGTGATCGATACCGGGGTGACCACGGCGACGGCGACCTACCCGTTCGCCCTGTGGACGGGCAGCGGCTTCGAGACGGTCAACGTCCCGGTTGCTCTTGACCCCGACATTGCCGCCGCACGGGTGTTGCCCGGGCGCGACTTCGTGTTCTGGTCGGGCCCCGTCATCGACATGGTGGGCCACGGCACCCATCTGTCTGGCACGGTGCTGCAAGAGACGAACAACGGGGCGGGTCTTGCCGGGATGGCGTATCGCGCGCGCCTGATGCCGCTCAAGGTGTGTTACGGCTACTGGGAGATCCAGTTCACGCAGTCGGCCGAAGGCATTCCCGGCTACGTCGATCCGCGCGAGACCGGCACGTGCCCGGATTCGGCGGTGTCGCAGGCGATTCGCTACGCGGCC
>JANLSF010000549.1:0-2661 GCA_031362285.1 Gemmatimonadota bacterium
TCATGGCCGGGTCGCCCTGTCCGGTGGAAGTGATGAAGCGGGTGCAGGCCGAGATGCACATGCCCGAGGTGACCATCTGCTACGGCATGACCGAGACATCGCCGGTGTCGTGCCAGACGGGCACCAGCGACTCGCTCGACAAGCGGACGACCACGGTGGGGCGCGTGCATCCGCACGTGGAGTGCAAGATCGTGGACGAGGCGGGGCGAGTCGTGCCACGCGGCACCCCCGGCGAGCTGTGCACCCGCGGCTATCTCGTGATGCTCGGCTACTGGAACGATCCCGACAACACCGCGCGATCGATCGATGCTGCCCGCTACATGCACACCGGTGACGTGGCGGTCATGGACGACGAGGGGTACCTCAACATCAGCGGCCGGATCAAGGACATGGTGATCCGCGGCGGGGAGAACATCTATCCGCGCGAGATCGAGGAGTTCCTGTACGGCCACCCGGCCATCCGCGACGTGGCGGTGATCGGGGTACCCGACGCGAAGTACGGTGAGGAGCTGTGCGCCTGGGTGATCCTGAAGGAAGGGTCGACGCTCGACCTGCCCGGCCTGCACGCCTTCTGCCAGGGCCGCATCGCCCACTACAAGGTGCCGCGCTACCTCCGGATAGCCGAGACCTTCCCCATGACGGTGACGGGGAAGGTCCAGAAGTTCCACATGCGAGAGGCTTCGACGCGCGAGTTGGGGCTGGGCGTCGGGGCGGCCTCCTGAGCCGACCCGACGCCTGACGGCGTGGGGTCTCCTACGACTTCGTGCGGCTTCGCCGGCGACGAGCGAGGCCGATGGCGAGCAGCAAGCCGGGAGCGAGCAGCGCCAGCGTCTCCGGTTCCGGCACCGTGGTGCCCGGGGGCGTGATGATGTCGAGGGTGACGAAGATCCCGTCCTCCGGCTGACCCGGGAACGCGTTCGCGAAGACGGACGTCACCCAGGTGCCCGAGCCGCCGTCCCAGTGCACCCGCGTGACCTGATGCGTGGTCTCGCCGGTCACGATGATGTCGCCCAGGTAGGGCAGGAACTGGTTGTAGCTCACCTTCACGACATTGTTCGGGTAGGCGGCCGCGTAGAACCCCTCGACCGGATCGCCCGACTGGCCGAGGTTGAGGGGAACGAAGCTCACCATTTCGGCGCTCGGGACCGACGCGAACGCGGCGAAGCTCCCCGTGGGGGAGATGGTGTACAGGTTCCCGGTGCCTTCGGAGGCGACGACCAGCGTGCCCTTCGCCATGGGGCCGGTGGTCTGCGGCGCGAAGCTCAGTCCTTCGACGTCCGCGCCGACGTTGGCCAACAGCGTGGCGCTGCCCAGCATGTCCACCCGGTAGATGCGCCCGGCATTCGTGGCCACGATCATGTCATAGCCGTAGAGCCCGTACGGATCGAAGGCGATGCTGCGCACGCCGCCCGTGAGTCCGGAGGCGAAGAGGCCCACGGTGGAGCCGTCATTCGCGACCTGGTACACGTTGCCCGCAGCCTCGGACCCCGCGAACACGTTGCGAGGCACGAAGCCACCAAGTCCGATGGAACTCGAGACGTACATCTCGCCGGAGGCGGTCGGGATGGGGGTGCCGAACTTGCGCACGTTGGTGCCGTCGAGGTCGGTGGCGTACAGTTGCGAGTTGCTCGAACCGAAGTAGACCGAGCCGACGAACTTGTTGCCGGCGTACGCAAAGCCGATCGTGGAGTTGTAGCCGAGCACGGAGGAAAGCGACCCGCCCGAAACGAACGTCGCGTAGTTCAGGATCTGGCCGTGGGCCACGCCGGGCCCGAGCACCGCAGCCGATGCAAGGGCGAGGGCAGCGAGGCGTCCTCGAATCGCGGGAACGAGCGGGTGCCAAACCTTGCGTCTGATCATGAGTGTGGCGCCTCCAGGCGCGCTCCCGAAGAGCACGGCGACTACGCGCGTGCGACATCGCCGTCGGGAGTGCGACGCCGCATGTGCTGGTTGGCCCGCATATCCCATGCCATGCGGAGCGCTGCTGACGCTCGCGAACGCCGCACCACTAACCGGCGTCGGTGAACGCGCTTAGGCCCGCAGCGTCACGGGTTGGCGATGACGCCGCAGCGGGACCACCGTGGGCTCCGTCGCGCTTGACTGTGGCGCCCACGCCATCGCGCCCGCCGCCCGCCATGCAAACGCCTGACATCGCAGGCGTCCCCGAAACGGCGCGCCTCGTCATCCGGGGACGGAGGTGCGGCGCGCCCCCTAGCGACCCGACGGGCCGGATGCGATTACAAGCGGCGCCTCGCCTGCCTCCGATTTACTCACCCGCCGCACCGGAGTTGTCTCGTGTCCCGCCGCCTCGTCACCCGATGTGCCGCCCTCGCGCTTGGCCTCGCCAGCGCCGCCTGGCCCGTACCGGCGCAGGTCACGGCGATCAAGGCCGGCCGCCTCGTGGACCCCGAGGCGGGCACCGTCGCCACCAATCAGGTGATCCTGGTGGAAAGGGGCAAGTTCACCGCGATCGGCGCCAACGTCGCCATCCCGGCGGGCGCCACGGTGGTGGACCTGTCGCAGCTCACCGTGGTCCCCGGCTTCGTGGACGCGCACAACCACCTCGCCCTCACCTACAAGGTGGACCCGGAGCGCAACAGCTACTATGTGACCACGATCCTCGAGTCCACGCCGCTCCGCGCGATCCAGGCGGTGTCGAAC
>JANLSF010000542.1:0-1538 GCA_031362285.1 Gemmatimonadota bacterium
GGCGATCGTCTTCCTGCTCAGGTACGGGGCCTGGATCGTGGCGCCGCTCAAGGCGCGGCACCGGCGGGACTGACGCCCGGTCGCGGGGGGCGTGAGCGGGTCAGGGCACGAGGGTGAACGCGCGTCCCTTCCGGTCGCGCATGCTCCCGAAATGTCGCCGGTCGGTGGTGCAGATCGTGCGCGACCCCAGCCGTTCCGCGATCGCCACCACCGAGGCGTCGACGTAGCCAAGCGGGAAGTTCACGTACTTCTTCATCAGTTCGACTGCCCGGTCGATGTCGGTGGCCACCGCGTACTCCACCTCGAACTCGCCGCGCCGCACGAACTGCAGGAAGTCGATCTCGGCGAGCGGGCTGATGCGCGTGCTGAGCAGGTAGCACGCCTCGGGGAGCACCGGCCCCGCGATCACGACGTCGGCGTCGACACGCTCCCACCAGTGAAGGACGCGCTCGTGCCAGGCATCCGACTTGTTGACGAGCGCGAAGAGGGGACCGGTGTCCACGACCACCGGCTCCCTCACGCGTGCGGATCGGTCCAGAGGCGCTCGTGCGCACGTTCGGCCACGTCGGTCTCGCCGGTGGCGTAGGCCCCGGCAATGGCCGGCACCACGCGCGGAGCGGCGCGCGCCACGTAGGCGGCGGCTGCCTCCCGCACCACCTGCGCCAGGCTCACGCGTCGGCGCTTGGCCATGCGCCCGAGCGCCTCGACCAGTTCGTCGTCAAGAAAGAGGGACGTGCGCTTCATGATGCATGGCCTCGTGAATATGTCTTACAATGAATATATGACGTAATATACCGCGGCGCAAGAGAGGGCGATCGCGCCCCCCCGTCCTGCCCGGGCAGCGGGCGGGCGTCCGCCCCGCCCGGCTAGAACGCGTTCATGCCGGTGATCGCCTGCCCGATGATCAGCGAGTGGATGTCGTGCGTGCCCTCGTACGTGTACACGCTCTCCAGGTTCGCCATGTGGCGCATGCTCGCGTACTCGGCCAGGATGCCGTTGCCGCCGAGCAGTCGGCGCGCCTCGCGGGCGATGTTCGTGGCCACGTTCACGTTGTTCCGCTTGATGAGCGACACCTGCACCGGGCTGAACGTGCCGGCGTCCTTCATGCGCCCCACATGCAGCGCCAGGAGCTGCCCCTTCACGATCTCGGTGAGCATGTCGGCGAGGCGCACCTGCTGGATTTGTGTGCCCCCGATCGGGCCATTGAACATCACGCGCGTCTTGCTGTAGCTGACCGCCTCCTCGTAGCACGCCATCGCGGCGCCCATCACCCCCCCCGAGATCCCGTACCGCGCCTGCGTCAGGCACATGAGCGGGCTCTTGATGCCGCCGCTCTTGGGGAGCACCGCGTCGGCGGGGACCTTCACGTCCACGAGCACGAGCTCGCTCGTGTCGCTCGCCCGCAGGGAGAGCTTCCCCTTCTGGTCCTTGGCGCTGAATCCCGGGGTGTCGGTGGGCACGAGGAACCCGCGGATCGACTTGTCGCTCGTGTCGTCGCCCGTCTTGGCCCAGATCACGGCCACCTTGGCATTGGTGCC
>JANLSF010000560.1:0-1719 GCA_031362285.1 Gemmatimonadota bacterium
GTGGCCGTGGTCACGACCACGAAGTAGAGCGCGTCGAGCCAGCTCAGCCGGTCGGCCAGATGGAAGTAGACCACGGCGGAGGCGATCAGGGCGCCGAAACCTCCGACGAGACGCCCGACGGTGCGGTCGACGCGCAGCGGCGGCGGCTCGTCGCCCATGGGGGCCGGGACATACCGCAGGGTCCGCTCCAGCGGCGCGTCCATCGCGGCGATGAAGGTCGGCGCGGCGAGCTTGGCCGGATTGAGGATCCGGACGTTGGGGTGCGCCGCCTGCAGATGCGGTGCGATGTTCTCGTTGAACATCGAGGCGACCACCGGAAGGACGGGTCGCAGGGAAATGAGCGCGATGAGCAGCTCGAGGTTGCGCTCATCCCGATCGTCCACGAGGAAGACCGACGTGAGCGTGTCAAGGTCGACCGTCGCCAGCGCGCGCTCGGTGACGTCGAGCCTGGATGCGTGCGTGCCGCCACCGTGGATCTCCTCGTGCGTGAGGGCGATCACCTTCCGGCCCTGGGCGACGGCGAGGGCCTGGATCCGGAACGCGAGGTGGCCGGATCCGAACACGAGGACGGGACGGTTGGTCATTGGAGGGGCACGCTCAGGCGGGGCGGGGCCCGCGCGGGGAGCGGCGACGCCAGTACGCGTACACGGGCAACGCGGTGAGCGCGGTCCCGATCCCGATGAGCGCCCGCTGCGGGTTGTCGATCATGGTGTTCACGACGATGGCCCAGGCGGAGGCCACGAAGATGATCGGCGTGACCGGATAGCCGGGGACCTTCATGGGGCGCGGCAGGTCGGGCTCTCGGCGGCGGAAGACGATCACGCTGGCGCCGCCCAGTCCGTAGAAGATCCACGAGACGAAGATCACGTAGGTGAGCAGCGTGTTGAACGTGCCGCTCAGTGCCAGCACCGCGCTCCAGGCGGACAGGGCGATGATCGCGACGGCCGGCGTGCCAAATCGTGGGTGCACCTCCCCCAGCTTGGCGAAGAAGACGCCGTCGTTGGCCATGGTGTGGAGGACGCGTGACGCCGACAGGGTGAGCCCGTGCGCGGCGCTGATGATCGAGAGCAGCACCGGGATGGCCACGAATCCCGCCGCCCGGGGGCCGAACAGGGCGCCCACCGACTCCGACGCCACCGCCGTGGACGAGGCCACCCCGGCGGGACCGAGCGCCGCGAGGTACGCCAGGTTCACCAGGACGTAAATCACGAACAGGAGCACGACCCCGATGACGAGCCCGAGCGGGAAGTTCCGCTGCGGATTGATCACCTCGCCACCGATGTAGCTCGTGGACTGCCATCCCTCATAGGCCCACAGCACCGACACCATGGCCACCAGCCCGCCGGAGAGCACGGGGCCGTCCACCCGAGCGGGCCACACCGAGGTGATCTGCGACCAGCCATGTCCCGCGCTCGACAGCACGACGATGAGCAGGACGAGCGCGCCGACCTTGAGCGCGGTGGCGACGCCGAGCGCGTTGGCGCTGCTGCGCGTGCCGCGCACGTTGATCACGGCCATCGCCCCGATGATCACCACGGCCACGACCTTCTTGCCCACGTCGCCCAGCGACGTGACGGCCGCGAGGTTGTCGCCGGCCGCCACGGCGAGCGTGGCGATGCTGCCGCTCGCGATCACGAGGAAGAGGGTCCACCCGAACACGAAGGCGGTGACCGGGCCGAAGGCGTCGCGGATGTACGCATAGAGCCCGCCCGCGCCCGG
>JANLSF010000547.1:0-4738 GCA_031362285.1 Gemmatimonadota bacterium
CGACGGTCTTTGGGGTGACGTTGACGGCCGTCTACACGACGTCGACGCTGTACCACGCCATACCGTCCGACGTTGCCAGGCACAGACTGCGGGTCGCCGACCACATTGCCATTTATTTCCTGATTGCCGGGACCTACACCCCATTCATGGTCGGCGCCCTGCGCGGCGTGTGGGGGTGGTCGCTGCTGGGTGTGCTGTGGTCGCTGGCTTTGCTTGGCGTGCTGTTCAAACTTACGTTAGGCATGCGTTTTCCGCACGCCTCGACCGCGTTTTATGTAGGCATGGGGTGGATGTGCGTGGTGGCCATCAAGCCGATGATGGCGCACATACCGAGCGCCGGTCTGTCCTGGCTTTTCGCCGGCGGGCTCTTTTATACGCTCGGAGTGCCGTTTTATCTCATGAAGCGGACGCGCTTTACCCACGCGGTATGGCACCTCTTTGTCCTCGGCGGAAGTGGGTGCCATTTCTGGAGCGTGCTGCACTACGCGGCGAAGGTCCCGGCCTAGCGTTCCTTGCGTGACGGCCGAACGGCCGGCGCCGGCCACCGCCACGCGCGAGTTGCCGCCCCGGACGGCACGCGGTAGCATCGGGCATGCCTACTCGTCGCGACTTCGTCCGGGACGCCGCCGTCCTGTCGGGCGCCTCGCTCGTCGCCAGCCAGCCAGCCGGCGCCGCCGCCTCCCATGCCGCCCACGCGGCGGCTCGTCGCGCGGCGGTTGAGCCACTGGTGCCACCCCCAGGCTCCCCCGCGTCGCTCGCCGACGACGAGGCGTTCTGGGGCACGGTGGCCGAGCGCTACCGGGTCACGGATCGCACCACGAACCTGGAGGCCGGCTACTTCGGCATCATGGCCCAGTCGGTGCTCGAGGCCTATCACGCGCACATCGACCGGGTGAACCGCGAGAGCTCGTGGTTTGCGCGGCGCGACTTCCCGGCCCTCGCGCAGGCCGCGCGCGTGCGCGTGGCGTCGTTCGTGGGCGCCCGGCCGACCGAGATCGCCTTGACGCGCGGCGCCACCGAGGCGCTGCAGGCGCTCATCGGCCAGTACAACAAGGTCAAGGCCGGCGACACCGTGCTGTATGCCGACCTCGACTACAACGCCATGCAGTGGTCCATGAACGCCCTCGCGGCGCGCTGCGGGGCCACCGTGGCCCGCTTCGCGATCCCCGAGCCGGCCACGCGCGAGAACGTGCTCGCCGCCTATGCGCTGGCGCTCGATGCCAATCCGCGCACGCGGTTGCTGCTGCTCACCAGCTGCAACAACAAGACGGGGCTCATGCTCCCCGTCCGCGAGATCACGGCCATGGCGAAGGCGCGCGGTGCCGACGTGATCGTGGATGCGGCGCACTCGTTCGGTCAGCAACTCCTGACCGTCGACGACCTCGGCGCCGACTTCGTCGGGATCAACCTGCACAAGTGGATCGGGGCCCCGGTCGGGGCGGGGGCGCTCTACATCCGCGAACGGGGCCTCGCCTCGATCGATCGCGCGCACGGCGACGAGAGCGCGCCGATCACCAGCATCGACAGTCGCATCCACACCGGGACCACCCACTTTGCCACCGTGATGGCCGTGCCCGATGCCCTCGACTTCCAGGCGACCATCGGCGTGGCGCGGAAGTCGGCGCGGTTGCGGTACCTTCGCGACCGGTGGGTGACGGCGGTTCGCCATACGCCCGGGGTCGACGTACTGACGCCGGATGATGCCGGCATGGTCGGCGCCCTCACCTCGTTCCGTCTCCACGGCCGCACCACGCGCGAGGCCAATCAGGCGATCACCAGGGCGCTCGCCGACGAGTTCGGGCTGTTCACCTTCTGGCGCACCGGGCTCGACCGGGGCGACTGCGTGCGCGTGACGGTGGCGCTGTACAACTCCGCCAAGGACGCCGACCGGTTGGCGTCGGCCATCAACACGCTCGCGGCACGCGGCTAGCGCGCGCGGTGCTGCCTGCAGTGGCCGCGCGGACCCTCGCGCGTTGATGCACGCGGGCGCACCTTTCGTCCATGCCCGCCACGCTCCGCCTCGGCTGCCAAGGCTGGAACTACCCGGCGTGGGTCGGGCCGTTCTACCCCGCCGGCACGCGCGCCGCCGACTTCCTGTCGGTCTACGCCCGGGCGTGGGACACCGTGGAGGTGGACTCGACCTTCTACGCCACGCCGGCGACCAAGGTGGTGAAGAGCTGGTTCGCCCGGGTTCCCGAACGATTCCGGTTCTCGCTCAAGATGCCGCAGGCGATCACGCACGAGCACCGGCTGCGCAACGCCGACGACCTCGCGGATCGCTTCTTCGATGCGGCGCGCCTGCTGGGCCCCAAGCTCGGGCTGATCCTGATCCAGATGGGCCCCGACTTTGCGCCCATCGAACAGTCGGCGCTCGACGCGTTCATTCCGCGGCTACCGAGCGACCTCCGCTTCGCCATCGAGTTTCGCCAGCGCGGCTGGATCCGCGACGACATCCTCGACCTGCTGCGCGGATACTCCGTGGCGCTGACCCTGTCCGACGGCCGCTGGATTCCCCGTGAGCAATTGCTCGAGCTGGCCGCACACCCCACGGCGAATCACGCCTACCTTCGCTGGATGGGGCCCGACAGGTCCATCACGGACTATTCGCACATCCAGGTGGACCGCACGGCCGAGCTCGATGCGTGGGCCCCGGCCATCCGCGCCCTCATCCAGCGGGTGACCACCGTGTACGGCTACGTGAACAACCACTTCTCGGGGCACTCACCCGCCACCGTGCGCGACCTCGCGCAGCGGCTCGGGCTCCCCGTCGTGGAACCGAACCTGCTCGGCGAGCAGATCTCGCTGTTCTGAATCCGCCGGCACCCGGCGCCGTGCGGGGCCGCCGCGCCGCCTGGGTGGGTCGCGGCTAGAGCGCGCGGAAGCGGATCGTCACGCGCACCACGTCGCCGTCACGGCGTGCGCCGCGCACCTTCTTCGGAACCGCGAGCAGGGTGCGGCCGTCCTTGCCGCGCCAGACGCTCGTCTTCCAGGTCGTCCCCTCCACGGTCGCGTCGACCGGAGTCCGCCCCCAGCCATGGGTCACGGGGGGCGCGAGACGGTCGGGAACGGTCACGAAGTGCCAGGCCGATGGGCCCGACCACTTGAACAGCGTACCCTTGAAGGACCCACCGTGCGCGGTCGCCATGCGCCCAATGTGCGAGGGCATTCGGCCGTTGCGCCAGCGCCCGAGCGGCAGGCGCCGGCCGACCGGGCTACTGCGGTCGCAGCACCGCGTCGATCTGCTCGAGCGCCCACGCGAGGTCGTCTTTCGCCACCACGAGCGGCGGGGCGAGCCGCAGCACGGTGTCGTGCGTCTCCTTGCAGAGCACGCCGCGGCGCATGAGGGCTTCGCACACCGGCCGCGCCGGACCGTTCAGCTCGATCCCCACCAGCAGGCCCCGACCGCGCACTTCCTTGATGGACGGGTGGCGCATCGCCCGCAGGGCGCCGACGAACCAGTCGCCCAACTCGGCCGAGCGCGCGGTCAGCTGCTCGTCCTCGAGCACGTCGAGCGCCGCACGGGCCACGGCGCACCCCAGCGGGTTGCCCCCGTAGGTGCTGCCGTGCGAGCCGGGCCCGAACACGTCGAGCACGTCGCGACGCGAGACCACGGCCGACACGGGATAGAAGCCGCCCGAGAGCGCCTTGCCGAGCACGTACATGTCCGGGGTCACCCCTTCGTGATCGCACGCGAAGAGCCGCCCCGTGCGCCCGAGGCCGGTCTGGATCTCGTCGGCGATGAGCAGCACGTTCTGCGCGCGGCAGAGATCCGCGAGCCCCTTGAGCCATCCCGCGGGCGGAATGAGGATGCCCGCCTCGGCCTGGATCGGCTCGACCAGCACGGCACACGTGTTGGGGCCGATGGCGGCGCGCGCCGCCTCGAGGTCGCCGAAGGGGATGAGGCGAAAGCCCGGCGCAAATGGCCCGAAGCCGCGCCGGTACTCGGCGGAGCTCGAGAAGCCCACGATCGTGGTCGTGCGCCCGTGGAAGTTGTTCTCGAAGACGACGATTTCCGCCTGGTTCTCTTGAATGCCCTTGACGTCGGTGCCCCAGCGGCGCGCCGCCTTGATCGCCGTCTCGATCGCCTCGGCGCCCGTGTTCATGGGGAGCACCATCTCCATCCGGCAGAGCGACGCGAGTTGCTCGCAGAACATCGGGAGCTGGTCGTTGCGGAAGGCGCGCGAGGTGAGGGTCACCTTGTGCGCCTGTGCCACGAGTGCCTCGAGGATGCGCGGATGCGCATGCCCCTGGTTGACCGCCGAGTACGCGCTCAGGCAGTCGAGGTAGCGCTTGCCGTCCACGTCCCACACCCACGCGCCCTCGCCTCGCTCGATGACGAGGTCGAGCGGATGGTAGTTGTGCGCGCCCCAGCGCTCTTCGAGGGCGATGAGCGCAGCGGTGTCGTGGGCAGTCAGGGTGGCGGTCATGCCGAAAGATCGGGCCGTCGCCCTGTGAGAGAAAAGTGAGAATCTTGCCAGTTGTTCACACCCCGATGTACATTCTGTCAAGTCAGGCTGGCGAAATGCTCACTTCCCGGTCGCCGGCTCCGGCCCGCGCGAGGCTCACCCATGGACGCCCTCGATCGCAAGCTCATCGCCCTGCTGCGCGCCGATGCGCGCCGTTCCATCGCATCGATGGCCGGGGAACTCGACGTGTCCCGCGCCACCGTGCAGAACCGGATCGACAAGCTGATCGACCAGCGGATCGTGCTCGGGTTCACCGTGCGCACGGCGCCGGC
>JANLSF010000551.1:0-4155 GCA_031362285.1 Gemmatimonadota bacterium
ATCACGCTGCATCGCGACACGCGGGTGGACCAGCCGTTCCCGTCGGCGGGCGGCCTCCAGACGGTGACCGCGCAGCTCTCGGGCGGCATCCTCGGCGGCACGGCCACCTTCCAGCGCTATACCACGGAGCTGAAGGCCTACGCGCCGCTCTTCCAGGTGGGGGGCGAGCGGCCTGGCGAGAGCCCCGTGAAGTTCCTGCTGGGGCTCACGACCAAGGGCGGGGCGGTGTTCGGCGACCCCGGCGCCTTCTTCGTCTCGCAGAGCTTCGCGCTCGGCGGCGTGCAGTTCGGCGAGAGCCTGCGCGGCTACCCCGAGTTCTCGATCACCCCGGGCGGGTACATCGCGAACACCTCGACCTTCACGGCACAGCGCGCCTCGTTCGGTCAGGCCTACCTGACGACCACGGTGGAGCTGGGCATCCGGTTCAACCAGCAGTTCTATTTCAACCTGTTCCACGACGCGGGGAATGTGTGGCGGCGCCCCGCCGACTTCGATCCGACGCGCCTGTTCCGGGGCGCCGGTGCGGGGGTGACGATCGTCTCGCCGCTGGGGCCGCTCGGCCTCGATTACGCCTACGGGTTCGACCGCCGCGATGAATTCGGCCGACCGGCCCCGCAATGGCAATTCCATTTCCGTCTCGGCCAGCAGTTCTAGCCGTCGGCGTGCCCTTCCACCCTGGAGTCTTTCCGTGATGCGTCGTTCATTGAGCGCGGCCCTGGCCGCGGTTCTCGTCCTCCTGCCGTCGGCGGCCACGGCGCAGCAGGCGCCGGTCAAGCTGGGCTTCATCCGGTCGCAGGCCGTCGTCGAGACGGCCCCCGGGCGCACTGACGCCGAAGCCGCATTTCGCGTCTACATCGAAGGGGTGCGGAGCTCGCTGAGCAAGATGCGCGACACCCTCGAGAAGATGGCGGGGGACTACCAGAAGGCCGAGCCGACGATGGCGCCGGCCGTGAAGACGACGCGCCAGGGGGCGATCCGCGCCAAGCAGGAAGAGCTGCAGCAGAAGCAGCAGCAGTACGAGGAGCAGGCGCGCCAGAAGCAGGTCGAACTGATGCAGCCGATCACCGACATGGTCAAGAAGGCGATCGACGACGTGCGCGCCGAGGAGAACTACACGATGATCTTCGACGTCGAGACGCAGGCGAACCCGATCGTCTCGATCGACAAGAACCTCGACGTGACCGACCGCGTGATCGCCAAGCTGCGGCTCCAGCCGAAGCCGGTGGCGGGCGCGGCGGCAGCCAAGGATCCCGCAAAGGTGCCGGTCGGTCCGGTCGCCGCCCCGGCAGGCATCTCCCGGCCGAAGCCGCCCGCGGCGTGACCGCGGCCGGTGCGGCTCCGGCTGCGGCGGCGCGACCAGGCACGCTGACCGCTGCGGAAGTCGCCGCCCTCACGGGCGGCACCCTCGTGGGTGATCCGACGGTGGTCGTGAGCGGCGTGTCGCCCCTCGCCAAGGCGCGCTCGGCCGACCTGTCGTTCTGCGGGGACGGCCGATACCTGGCGGCCCTCGCCGAGTCGCAGGCGGGCGTGCTGCTCGTCTCGCCCGCCTTCCGGAACGCGTCGGCGCTCGCGCCCGCCCGCATCGTGGTCGATGAACCCCTGTCGGCGATGCGACCCGTGCTCGCGCACTTCTTTCCGGCGCCGCCCCGGCCGGTCGGGATTCATCCCACCGTCGTCTTCGGGCACGGCGTGCAGCTCGGCGGCGATGCGGCCATCGGGCCCTACGTGGTGATCGGGGCGGGGGCGGTGATCGGCGACCGCGCATGGATCGAGGCCGGGTGCGTGGTCGGCGCGGATGTCGCGCTCGGCGCCGACGTGCGCCTGCACCCGCACGTGACGATCTATCCGCGTACCGTGATCGGTGATCGCGTCGAGGTGCACGCCGGGTGCCGCATCGGCGTCGACGGGTTCGGGTTCAGGTTCGACGGCCGGATGCACCAGAAGATCCCGCACGTGGGGCGCGTGGTGATCGAGTCGGATGTCGAGATGGGGGCCAACTGCACCATCGACCGCGGCACGATCGACGACACGGTGGTGGGGTGGGGCACGAAGCTCGACGACCAGGTGCACATCGGGCACAACTGCCGGGTCGGCAAGCTCTGCCTGCTGATGGGGATGGCCGGACTCGCCGGCTCGTCGGTGCTCGAGGATGGCGTGGTGCTGGCCGGGCAGGTGACGACGAGTGGCCACCTGACGATCGGCGCCGGCGCGCGGATCGGTGGACGCTCCGGCGTGATCGGCAACGTGCCCGCCGGCGAGACCTGGTCGGGCTTTCCGGCACGCCCGCACAAGGAGACCATGCGGGGCTATGCGGCCGTCACGAAGCTGGTGGGCATGATCCGCCGACTCGAGCGACTGCTCGGGGAGAAGGCGTGACGCCCGCGCGTCGCACGATCGCGCGTCGAGCCGAGGTGCGGGGAGTGAGCCTGCACCTGGGGCACGCGTGCCGGCTCGCGTTCGTGCCGGCGCCCTCCGGCGCCGGCATCGGCTTCGTGCGCTCCGACCGGCCGGGCGCGGTGCGCCTGGCGGCCGACGCGGCGCACGCGGTGCTCACCGAGCGACGCACGCAGATCGGCGCCGGTGACGAGGCGATCCACACGGTGGAGCATGTGCTCGCGGCGGTGGCGGGGTTGGGCATCGACGACGTGACCATCGAGCTCGACGCCCCGGAGCCGCCGATCGCGGACGGCAGTGCGGCGCCTTTCGTGGCCGCCCTCGAGGGGGCGGGCGTGGTGGAGCATCCGGGCGCGGTGGCGTACCTCGACCTGCGGCGTTGCATCCGGATCGTGGACGGCGAGTCGCGGTACGAGGCGCATCCGGCCGACGCGCTCGAGGTGGACGTGACGATCGACTTCCCGCATCCGCTCATCGGCGTGCAGCAGGGCCGCTTCGTGGTGACGCCGGCGGCCTTTCGCACGGAGCTGGCGCCCGCGCGCACCTTCGGCTTCATGCACGAAGTGGAGGCGTTGCGCGCGCGCGGGCTGATCCAGGGGGCGTCGCTGGAGAACGCGGTCGTCCTCGACGACCGGCAGGTGGTGGGGAGCACGTTGCGCTGGCCCGACGAGTTCCTGCGGCACAAGGCGCTGGACGTCGTGGGCGATCTTGCGCTGGCGGGCAAGCGCGTCCGGGCCCGGATCGTGGCGCACAAGCCGAGCCACCGCGGCACGGTGCAATTGGTGCGCGAACTGTTGCGACATGACCGACAGGAGACGCAGATGCTCGACATAGACGAAATCATGAAGGTGCTGCCGCATCGCTACCCCTTCCTGCTGGTCGACCGCATCCTCGAGCTCGAGGCCAACAAGCGGGTGGTCGGGATCAAGAACTGCACGATCAACGAGCCGTTCTTCCAGGGGCACTTTCCGGGGCACCCGATCATGCCGGGGGTGCTGATCGTCGAGGCGATGGCGCAGGTGGGCGGCATGCTGCTCCTCGGCTCCGTGGACAGCCCCGAGGAGAAGGTCGTGTACTTCATGTCGCTCGACAACGTGAAGTTCCGGCGGCCGGTGCGGCCCGGCGACCAGATCCGGTTCGAGCTCGAGGTGATGCAGATCCGCGGCAAGGTCTGCCGCATGCGAGGCGTCGCGAAGGTCGATGGCGAACTGGTGGCCGAGGCCGAGATGGCGGCCATGGTGAGGAACCGGTGAGCGCCCGCATCCATCCCACCGCGCTGGTGCACCCCGAGACCGTCCTCGGGGCCGACGTCGAGATCGGGCCCTTCGCGATCATCGGCGAGGGCTGCACGATCGGCGACGGCTGCGTGATCGGGCCGCGCGCGACGCTCGAGCGGTTCGTGCAGCTCGGCGCCGGCGTCAAGCTCGGGCTGGGCGTGTCGCTCGGCGGCGACCCGCAGGACTCGAAGTTCAAGGGGGAGCGGACGACCGTGGAGATCGGCGACGGCACGGTGATCCGCGACTACAGCACCGTGAATCGCGGGACCACGCACTCCTACAAGACGGTCGTGGGGAAGCACTGCTTCATCATGACCTACGTGCACCTCGGCCACGACTGCCACGTGGGGGACCACGTCGTGATCGCGAACGGCTCGCAGTTCGCCGGGCACGTGACGATCGGGGACCGGGCGAACATCTCCGGGCTGACCGCCGTGCACCAGTTCGCCCGTGAACTGCGGCCCGCCATGTTGGACGATCTCGG
>JANLSF010000554.1:0-9126 GCA_031362285.1 Gemmatimonadota bacterium
ATCGCCGAGCAGAACGCGAACTTCAGCTCGCTCTTCTCCTGGTGGGACCGGGTGGCGCGCACGCTGCATGTCGCGCCGGACCTGTCGGTGATCGTGTTCGGCGTGGACGACGAGCCGCCGTCAGTCGACCCGAGGTGAGGCGGCGCGACGCCCGGCGGGGGCGCGCGGCGCGGACTCCCGGCGGCCGGCCGCCGAGGCGAAGAAGAAGTCGAGCATCGCGTTGAGCGGCGCGGCGTTGCCGCGGAGCCGGCTGCGGAGCGCCGCGCCCTCCCAGCAGTCCACCAGCAGGGCGGCGAGCTTCCGCGTGTCGGTGTCGGCCGGCAGCTCCCCGCGCTCGCGCGCCTCCTCGAGGCACGCGCCCGTCCGGTCGGCGATCTGCGTGAAGCACGACTCGATCTTCTTCCGGAACGCGTCATTCGCGCCGGAGAGCTCCTGCCCAAGGCCGCCCATGAGGCAGCCCAGGTACCCCTCCTTCTTGTAGCTCGCCTGCACGACCTCGAAGAAGCGGCGCACGCGATCGAGCGGGGGCCGGCTCGCGTCACCGAGGCACTCGTCGAGACCGGCGTGCACCCCCTCCATGTACTGATCGATCACCTGGAGGGCGAAGTCTTCCTTGTCGGTGAAGTGGTGGTAGAACGACCCCTTGGGAACCTCCGCCGCGTCGAGCAGCGCCTGGAGCCCAAGGCCGTGATAGCCATGCTCGAGCAGCATGGCCATCCCGACATCCATCAGTCGCTGCTTGGTCGCGTGCGTCATGCCGGGGGTCAGCTGCTGGTCTTCGCGATCATGTGGTTGATGACGGCGGCGTGTTCGTGCTGCGGGCTGAACATGATGATTTCCGCGTCCTCGGTGACCTTCACATTGTGGCCCGGGGGCCAGTAGAACAAGTCGTGGGTGCGGACGGTCTCCTGTGCCCCGAGCGCGTTGGTGGTGGTGAGCTCGCCGGCGAGGACGAACCCCCAGTGCGGCACCTGGCAGAGGTCGCCCTCGAGGCCCATGAAGAGGGGGGTGGTGTCGACCCCGGCCGAGAGGGTGAAGTACTCGCCGCTGATGGTGTCGAAGCCGCGCACGGTGCCGAACTCCTTGCGCTGACGGATGACGGCACCCGGAATCTGCATCTGCACGTCCACCTGTTCCTTGGCCACTCGCATGTTCACTCCCCGGCTTGATTGGCGAAACGACGATTAAACCATTCGGTCTAGTGCCGAATATGCGGGGGGCGTGACCGGGTGTCAACACGGCCGCGGACCGGCAGCGTGCTCGTCGGACGCACGCCCCATCCGAGGCGGCAGGCCCGCCTACGTCGCACGACGTATACCCGCACCCGTGGGGCGTGGGCATCCTGCGGGAGAACGACGCCGGCACGCGACTGCGCGCCGGCCCTCCCCGCCGATCGGAGCCCCACTCCAATGACGTCCTCCCGCCTTTCGACGACTCATGCGTCACCCAGCCGGGCGCCCGTGCCCCACGCCGTGGCCGCCGCTCAGCTGGTGCTCCTCCTGGCCGCCATCGCGTTCGGCCTGCTGGGCGCACGGCCGGCCGGCGCTCAGGGTACGGTGCCTGCGAACCGCGTGACCCTCGGCCCGCCCCCCGATTCGACCGCCCTCCTGCGCCTCGTCCTCCGCGACGGCACCACCCTGGTGGGCGCACCGGTGTCCTCCGACTCGCTCACCTGGAGCGTGCGCGTCAAGGCGGGGACGTTTGCCGTCTCGCGTGGTGAAGTCGTGGAGGCGGAGTGGGTCAGCCTGTCTTCGCTCCACGAGGGGGAGTACTGGCCACCCACGCCGACCGGGACTCGGCTCCTGTTCGGCCCCACCGGTCGCTCCCTCCCGCACGGCGAAGGGTACATGGCCGACCAGTACCTCTTTCTCCTCAACGGTGCCTATGGAGTGACCGACCGCTTCACCATGGGCGTCGGCATGTCGGTGCTGCCCTCGGGCAATTTCCTGCGCAACAACCTCTACTACCTGATGCCGAAGTACGCACTGGCACGGCACGATGACTTCAACGCGTCGGTGGGTGCCTTCATCGGCACGCTCCCTGCCGCCAATGCCAACAGCTTCAACTCCTTCGGAATCGCATACGGCGTGGCGACGTTCGGTCCAACCGATCGGTCGCTCACGGCCGGGCTCGGCTACGGCTTCGTGAACGGTCATTTCGCCGACAAGCCGGCGGTCCTGCTGGGCACCGAGCTCCGGTTGTCGCGGCGGGTGGCCTTCATCTCCGAGAACTACGTGCTGCCCGGCACCGACGGCGTGCTCCTCTCCTACGGGCTGCGCCTCATCGGAGACCGGCTGAGCACGGACCTCGCCTTCGTGAACAGCACGCGTTCGGGCGTCTTCCCGGGCATTCCATGGCTGGGCTTCACGTACCGCTTCTGATCGGGCCGCAAGGCGCGCCTCGTCGCCTACGTCATCTGGCGGATAGAGGCCAGCCCGAGGGTGGCGTACCGTGCCCCCGCACAATCTCCCGGGAGCCGAACGGCCCCGGGCACCACACCCCCAGGAGGCATCCATGTCCAATCGCATTGCTCTCGCACTCGTCCTTGCCGCCAGCGTCCTCGGCGCCTGCAGCGACCAGCCGTCCGCGGTGCCGAGCACCGCCTCAGCCCTCGAACTCTCCGAGGGTCGCGGCGCGTTCCAGCGCTTCGTCGCCATCGGCACCAGCGTGTCGGAAGGGTGGCAGAGCGACGGCGTGTACGGCGCCACGCAGCGCACCTCGTGGCCACGGCAGCTCGCGCAGCTCGCCAACCGCGACATCACCCAGCCCTACATCCAGTCGCCCGGCTGCCGGCCGCCGCTCGTGTCGCCGCTGGCCTCGGGCGCGCGGCTCGGCGGCTATCCCGCCGCCCCGACGCCGTTCTTCTGCGCCCCGCTCGAGGCCGACGTCAGCCTTCCCACGCAGAACCTCGCGATCGTGTCGTCCACCACGCTCGAGGCACTCCAGATGACCCCCGAGCTGATGACCGACCCGGAGCGCACGGGCATCTTCGCGCGCACCTTGCCCCCCGGCAAGACGCAGGTGACCGCGATGATGGCGCAGAACCCGAAGTTCGTGTCCGTGGAGTTCGGGGCCAACGAATTGCTGGCCGTCCACTTCGGCTTCTACGCCCCCGGCGTCAACATCTTCCCGGCGTCGGCCTGGCAGCCGCTCTACCGGCAGCTGATGGACAGCGTCACGAAGGCGACCCGTCAGGGGGTGCTGGTGGGGCTGATCGATGACGTGCGCAACTTCCCGGCCTTCCGCAGCGCGGCCGAACTCTGGGCCAACCGGGCGGTGTTCGCCTCGTTGAACGTCCAGCTGGCCGCCGACTGCGACGGGAGCGCCAACTACTTCTTCGTCCCGTTCGTGACGGCCACCGCGGTCGGCACCGGCGCCTACTACGCCGCCCACGGCTACGGCCCGTACACCTTCTCGTGCGCCGACCAGGGCGGGACGGTGGCGGATGGCATCCTGTCGCCTTCCGACATCGCGGCGACGAACAGCCAGCTCGCCGAGATGAACGCCACGATCGAGGCCGAGGCACGCCGCGTGGGGTTCGCGTACTTCAAGCTCTCGGCCCTGTACGAGCGCCCCGACGCCCGCGTCCCGTACTCGGTGGTGCAGCAGCTCACCTCGCCGGAGCCCTATGGCCCGTTGTTCAGCGCCGACGGGCTGCACCCGAGCGACCTGGCCGCCGGTATCCTCGCGGCTGCGGCCGCGCGCGCCATCAACGAACGGTACCACTTCGGCATTCCCGTGCCGGGCGCGCCGGTGATCGCGCGCGCTGAGCGCAGGGGCGACCGCTGACGTCGCGCGCCCGTCCGCACGCGGCCGAGGGCCGCGTGCGGACGGGCCAGCGTTCCCGCCGCAAACAGTTGGCAACGCGCGTCGTTCGCTCTGCTTGCCCCACCTTCCCGGTCGCGGCATCTTCGTGTCAGCACCCCCCCCTCCAGCACCGACCCCCCGAGTCCCGTGCGCTTGCGACGGTTCCGAACGCGCTACCTCGACCTGGAGTTCGCCGCGGATCCCGGCGTGCGGATCCGGATCGTCGAGCACCCGGGCCGCTGGATGTCGGCGTTGGCGCTCGAGACGCTCCTGGCGGACCTCCGGGCGGTGGTGGCCGAGTCGGTGCCGGGCGGCACGCTCGACTACGGCGTCTTGTCCGGTGATCCCGCGTACCTGGCGCAGGCGGTCGTCACCATCCTCTACGACGCGCAGGACGGCCGGCCGGTGGCCTTCAATGCCCTCGCCGTGCTCCCGGTGACGGTGAGCGGGCGCACCGAGGAGGTGCTGCACTTCGGCCTCGCCATGATCGCGCCGCGCATGCGCAGCCGTGGCTTCGCGTGGGCGCTCTACGGCCTCACGGTCATGCTCATGTTTGCACACCGCCAGCTGCGCACCATGTGGATCAGCAACGTCACGCAGGTGCCGAGCGTGTTCGGGCTGGTGAGCGAGAGCCTGGCCAACGTCTACCCCACGGGGCGGCCAGGCAGCCGCCGCAGCTTCGCGCATCGCGCGATCGCCGGTGAACTGATGGCCCGCCACCGCGCCGTGTTCGGCGTTGGCGCGGGCGCCAGCTTCGACGCCGAGCGGTTCGTGATCACCGACGGCTACACCGCGGGATCACGCAACCTGATGAAGCGCTTCGACGACGCCCCGAAGCATCGCGACCCGCGCTACAACGCCTTCTGCCGGGCCGAACTCGACTACGCGCGCGGCGACGACTTCCTGCAGCTGGGACAGTACACGCTGGGCGTCGCCCGCGCCTTCCTGCTGCGCGACGTGCCGCGGCGGTCGCTGCCCGCGCTGCTCACCACCACCGCCTTCCTCGTCGTCGGGGCGTTGCTCCTGCCGATGGTGCACTGGTTCGCCGCCAGCACCCCCATGAGCGACCTGCGCCCCTGGCGCTCCCGCCCGGCATGACGATCAACCCGGAGCGACTCAGCGTCCTGCTCAGCGTTCTCGGCGCTGCGGGCAACCTGCTGTACCTCGGCTTCATCCTCCGGCAGCCGACCCGGAGCGCGCTCGACCGGCGCATCATCTTCCTGCTCCTCTGCCTCACGGGCATGTTCGTGGATCGCATCATCTTCCCGCTGGTCGGCACGGGGGTGGTGCACACGCTGACCATGCTGCCGGCCACGGGCATACCGCTGGCCACGACCCTGTTCATGGAAGGGCTGCGCCGCCGCCACCTCCCGCTCCCCCTCAAGGTCGGCGTCGCGCTCGGCACCGTCATCTCGGTGACGCTCGATCTCGTGCTCGTCCACGACAAGCGCGAGTTCTCCTCGTTCTTCAGCACGTTCACGGTCATCACGCTGGCGGTGATCGCCGGATGGCTGGTGTTCCGCCCCCGAGCCGACCTGTCGCCGGCCGAAAACCGGCTCGTGGATGCGATCTCCGCAGCCTGCGCCCTCGGGGTGCCGTTTGCCATCACCGACTTCGAGTGGCGCCCGGACCTCGTGCCGTACCAGCTCGGCGGCATTGGCACGCTCATCTTCGTCTACGCCTGCATCCGCCTGACGATGGATCGCGAGAGGCGGCGCACGGTGGCGCTCGACTTCGCCCGCGCGGTGCTGCACGCCCTCGTGGTCGCCGCCGGCTTCGTGTTCTTCGTCCCTGCCGCGGCCGCCACCATCTTCGTTGCCGTGGCGTTGTGCGCCTTCGCCTTCGTGCTGCTGTTCAGCATCATGGCGCGCCTGCGCGACCTGCGCGTGCGCGACGCCGGCGGGGGCACCTTCGATCATTGGCTCCTGCGCGCCGACACGTCGTCCATGGAATCGTTCGTCGCGTCGCTCACCGACCTCCCGTGGGCGGAACGTCCGCTCGTCCTGCGCGAAGGCGACCTGCGCGCCTACGACGCGGCGGCGATCACGCGCTTCTTCGGCTCGGAACCCACCGTGTGGCGCCGCGCGGAGCTCGGCCGCGCCGTGGCCGAGGCGGACCCGGCGCGCCTCGATGGCGCGGAACAGCTGCTCGACCTGCTCGTCTCGCGCGACATGACGCACGTCGCGCTTCTCGAGGCGGACCCGCCGGTGCTGCTCTGCCTCAAGCTGCCCGACCTGGCCGGGCAGCAGGTGGTGACGCTGGAACTGGCCGTGCTGCAACGCGTGGCCCGGCTGGTCGCCGCGCGGTCCCGCGACGGCGCGACACCGAACGGGACGGTGCCGTGACATCGCCACGCGTGGCGCCCCTCGTGGGGCGCGCGGCGGAGCTGGCACGCCTCACCGCCGCCCTTGACGCGGCCATGCAGAAGCGCGGCGGCACGCACCTGCTCATCGGTGACGGCGGCGTGGGCAAGACCCGCCTGTGCGCCGCCGTGATCGAAGCGGCCGAGTCGCGCGGCATGGCCCACGTCACCGGGCAGGCGCATCCCGTGGAGAGCGGGATCCCGTACGCGCTCCTGAGCGACGCCTTCGTGCCGATGCTGCGGGCTCTGCCGCCGTCGGTGCTGCAACTGCTGGCGCGCGGCGCCACCGCCGAACTGTTCGCCCTCTTTCCGGTGCTGCGAGGCGATGCGCCGGCCCCGCGCCTGGGCGACGAACAGGAGATCAAGCCGCGCCTCTTCGACGCCTTCGCGCGGCTCGTCTACCAGCTGGCAACCCGCGCGCCGCTGCTCGTGGTCCTCGAGAACTTGCACTGGGCCGACCATGCCTCGCTCGAACTGCTGCACTTCGTGGCCCGGGGAGCGGCCGGTCACCCGTTGATGCTGCTTGGCACCATCAACGCCGAGCACCGGGAGGGGAATGCGGCGCTTCGCGACACTGAGCGCTCCCTCGTGTCGCTCGGGGTCGTCACGCGGCACGCGCTTGCCCCCCTCACGCTCGGGGAGACCACGGAACTCGTCGCCGGGCAATTTGCGGTGACCCCGGAGGCGGTGGCGGCCTTTGCCACCGAACTGCACGAACGAACGCAGGGGAATGCCTACTTCGTGCAGGAGACGCTCAAGGGACTCGTGGACGGGGGGCAGCTGCATCGAGAGGGCGGACGCTGGCGCGGGTGGGGCGTCCGCACGGGGGTGCTGCCCCTCACCGTGCGTGAGGCCGTGGCGGCCAGGCTCGAACGCCTGTCGCCGGCCGCCCGCACGGTGGCCGGCCTCGCAGCCGTGGTGGGCGGGGCGGTGCCGCATGCCGTGCTGGAACGCATGTCCGCACTGCCCGCGGGCGACGTGCTCGACGCCGTGGACGAACTGCGGCGCGCGCGGGTGTTCGTGGAGGCCGAGGTGGACCGGACGCTGGCCTACCGGTTCGTGCACCCGCTGTTGCAGGAGGTGCTGTACGCCGATCTTGGCCGCGCGCGCGCCCAGGCGCTGCATGGCGAGGTGGCGGTCGCCCTCGAGGACGCCTTCGGCGACCGCGCGATGGCGCACGCAGAGGCACTCGCGGCGCACTTCGTGCGCTCGCGCGACCCGCGACTCGACCGCCGCGCCCTCCCCTACTTGGCGGCCGCGGGCCGGCTGGCCCTCAGCCGGGGCGCCGCGCGCGAAGGGGCCGCCCCCCTCGAGATGGCACTCGGGATCGCCGACGCCGCCGGCGACGCCGCGACCGCCGCCGCGATCGCCGATGACCTCGCGCGCGTCCGGTTACGCCTGGGCGAACACGCCGACGCCGTGGCCCTCTGGCAGCGCACGGCGTCCGCCGCCCGGGCGGCGCACGACGACCGGCGCGTGGCGGTCGTGGAGCGCCGGCTCGCGGTGGCCGAGTCGAGGCGCGCCCGGTACGACGACGCGCTCCAGCACCACGACCTGTCCATCGCCGCGGCGCAACGCGCCGCTGACCCGCTCATGGAAGCGCAGGGGCGGCTCGCCCGTGGGGCCCTCCTGGTGGACCTCGGCCGCACGGCGGAGGCTGACGCCGAACTGCAGTCGGCGTTGCGCGTGGCCGTCGCGACCGGCGACGATCGCCTCCTGTCGCGCGTGCATCATGCCCTGCAGGCCGCGGCCATCTGGCAGGGCGCGCAGCCGGCGGCACGCGAGCATGGCGCGCTCGCCCTCGCCAGCGCGCGCCGAGCCGGTGACCGGAGCGCCGAGTGGAGCGCCGAGTGGGGGATGGCGGCGCACGCAGGCCTGAGCGGTGATTCCGTGGGCACGGCGCGTCACCTCGCCACGGCGTCGGCCATTGCGGCCGAACTGCGAGCCCCCCTGCTCGCGCTCTGGACCGACGAGATCGCTCTCGAGTACACCGCCGCCATCGGGGAGTGGAACGAGGCGCTGGCGATTGCCGAGCGCGCGATTGCCGATGCCCGCGCGTTCGACCAGCGGGCGCTGCTCCCGCGCCTGCTCGTGTGGACGTCGCAGCTGCTCCTTGGCCGGGGGGAAACGGATCGTGCGCTGGCGATGGTGAACGAAGCCTGGCAGCTCGCCGGCATCGACACCGGCGACGAGGGAGCGCCCCGCAACGTGCACCTCGTGGTGCCCGCCTACGTGGGGCGCGCCTTCTGGCACCTCGCGCGGGGCGAGCACGCGCAGGCGCTCGAGCTCGGCGAGGCCGGCCTCGCGATCGCCGATCGCACGGGGTACGCCGCCTGGGCGCTGCATCGGCTCATTCCCGTGCTGGGCGAGGCGGCGCTCTTCTCGCGCGATTTCGCCCGCGCCGAGCGCTACGGCCAACGGGCTCGCGAGATGGCCACGCGCTTCGGCAATCCGCTCGGGCTCGCGTGGGCCGATGCTTCCGACGCGTTGCGGAAGCTGCTCGACGGCGAGCATGCCGCCGCCGTGGCGATGCTGCGCCAGGTCGCCGATGCGCTCGAGGCGGTGCCCTACATGGAGCACGCCGCCCTGGTGCGTCGCCAGCTGGCCATCGCCCTCGAGGCCAGCGGCGACAGCGCCGGGGCGATCAGGGAACTCCGGCACACGCATGACGTGTTCGAGCGGCTGGGCGCCGCACCGGCGTTGGCCGACGTGCGACGGCGCCTGCGCGCGCTGGGCTCGCGTCCCCCCGTCCGCACCGGCGGTCGCGACGGGGTGGGCGCGCTCACGGCGCGCGAAGTCGAGATTGCGCGCCTCGTCGCCGCGCGCAGCAGCAACAAGGCGATCGGTGCGGCCCTCGCCATCTCGTCTCGCACCGTGGGCACCCACCTCGCCAACATCTATGGAAAGCTGGGGGTGGACTCGCGCGGCGCGCTCACCGACCTGGTACGCTCGGGCGC
>JANLSF010000634.1:0-1511 GCA_031362285.1 Gemmatimonadota bacterium
GCCTTTGCCAACGGTCGCCCGTTCACGGCCGCGATCGCCACGGTTCGCGCGCTGCAGAGTGCGGCGCATGAGGCCAACGCGACGTGGATGGGGTCGGTGATGAGCATTCCGCCGTCCGCGAGCGGCGCGGCGTTCATGGCGCCGGCGCGCACGTCAGCGGCACAGGGCGGGCCCTGCTGAACGGCGGGAGGCGCGCGCGACACCCGGCTTCGTGCTCGTCCCCTTGGCGTTCAGCTCGCGCCACTCCGCCAGTCGCGGCTCGGCATCGTCGTCGTCGCCAACCACCGCACCGACCACCCTGCCGCGCGCCGTGAGCAGCCAGGTCCAGTCGTATGAGCCGCCGGCCATCCAGTACCGGTGCTGGTTCACGAGCAGGCATCCCGCGTGATCGCCGCTCGGCACCACCTCGAGGCTGTTGCCCGCGGCCACGAATCGCGTGCGACGCGTCGCCACCTCCACCACGTGCACCGCGGCCGACGTCACCCACGCCCGACTGAGGAAGTAGACGCGCCGCCCATCGGGGGAGAAGCTCGGGGACGAAAGGTCGCCAAGGACGATGCGCATGTCGTGCGATGGTCGGCCGCGAACGAGCCGCTGCGCGTGGGAGCCGTCGGCGCGGGCCAGCCAGAGCTCGGTGGCGTCAACGCTGTCGGAGCCGGCCACGACGCGGTGCTCGGGCGCGGGCCGCACGAACGCCACGAATGCGCCGTCAGGCGAATGCGCGACCCCTGATTCGGGGAGGGTGACGCGCCCCTGCGCGGGCGCTGCCTCGGCGAGGGCGAGCGACAGGAGCAGGAGGAGACGTTTCACGTGGGTCGGCGTTCCGGGGAGTAGGAGGGCGGTGAAGATACCCGGTCGGGCCGCGGTCGATCCCGCGACGCCATGAGAGACGAGGATGAGGACGCGTCGGCGCGCGTCATTCGCGCCCACTTACGGTGCAGCGTATGTTCTGGGGAAGTGTCCCTCCGGGATCCACTGCCCATCGAGTTGACCGCAGCCCTCGCCGACCGCTACCGCGTCGAGCGCGAACTCGGTGCGGGCGGGATGGCCACGGTGTATCTCGCGCACGACCTGAAGCACGATCGCCCCGTGGCGCTCAAGGTGCTGCACCCGGACCTCGCCCACGCACTCGGCGTCGAGCGCTTCCAGCGGGAGATTCGGCTCGCCGCACGCCTGCAGCATCCGCAGATCCTCACGGTGTTCGACTCGGGCGAGGCCGCGGGGCAGCTCTGGTACTCCATGCCGTTCGTCGCGGGGGAGACGCTCCGCGACCGGTTGACCCGGGAGAAGCAGCTCCCGGTGGACGAGGCGGTCCGCATCACGCGAGAGATGGCCCTGGCCCTCGACTACGCCCATCGCGAGGGGGTCATCCATCGGGACATCAAGCCCGAGAACATCCTCCTGGCCAGCGGCCAGACGCTGCTCGCCGACTTCGGGATCGGCCAGGCCGTGGACGCCGGTGCCGACCAGCAACTGACGGGCACCGGCATGGCGATGGGCACCGCGGCCTA
>JANLSF010000644.1:0-4838 GCA_031362285.1 Gemmatimonadota bacterium
GGCGGCGCCCCCGACGGCCGCCATCACTCCGCAATGCATGACGGGCGCAATGGTTTCCTATTGCGCCCTTCTTGCATTGTACCTGTGGAGTGGATGATCAGGCGTTGCGACGACGCGTCCGCAGGCCGATCAGCAACAGGCCCACGGCCGTCAACCCGAAGGTCGCCGGTTCGGGCAGGGTGCTGTTGATGAAGTCGAGGTTGTTGTACACCGGCACGAAGCCGTTGAACTCGCCGAAGCTGCTGTTGAGTCCACCGCCCACGTCGCCGAAGTTGGTGCCGAAGGAAAGCCCGTACGACGTCACCGACGCGAGCTGGCCGTTGATGAACTGCGGACCGCCCGAGTCGCCACCGGCGACGCTGACTTCCGACGCGCCGAGGCCCAGGTTGCAGTACTTCGCGCTGGTGGCGTTGAGCGTGCCAATCGCCGCCGCGACGAGACACGACGCATCGTTGCGGGCAAGGCCGTTGTCGAAGTCCGACAGGTACGAGTAGTCGATGTTCGCCGTGCCGAAGAAATGCTGGTTGTTGATGTCCCGGTCGGTCCAGAACCCGTTGAAGTCGGAGTCACCGAGGCGGAAATCGTAGCGGTTGTTGCCCTGGCGCAGGCGGCCCACCCCGAGGTTCGCGCCGGCGTTGCCGCCCACACTCGAGCGGCGGCCGTAGCCCGCTACGTTGAACGTCTCGCCCGTCAGGGTTGGCTGCACGTACAGGCTGTACGACAACGCCGACGGCGGCGCGAGTGCATTCATCTTGAGCACGGCGATGTCGTTCTGGTCGATCACCTCGCCCGTGTACTGCGGATGCACGAAGTACTGCGTGATCGTGCGCGAGGCGGCCGTCCCCGTGTTGAACGGAATGCCATCAGGGTCGCCCTCGTGGAAGTACACGGTCGTCGAGATCGGGTTGCCCGTGCCCGCGCCGTCCGACACGCAATGCCCGGCGGTCAGGATGGACTGCCGGTCGTTGAGCAGGGTGCCGCTGCAGATGAACGAGCCAGCGGTGGTCTGCATGATCAGCGTCACGACACCACTGTACGCCTGAAAAGGGCCGCCGGGGGCGGTGTAGATCGGGTTGCCACCCGAGGCGATCGTGCCCGTGGACGTCACGCCGACGATCGTGCTCACGGCCTGCCACGAAATGCCATTGGCACCGACACCCGACGCAATGCGCTGCGCGCCGACCTGAACGGGTGCCGCGATCAGGGCGACCGCAGCCGCCGCAACCGAGACACGCGCAAACCTGGAACTCCTCATGGGGTTACTCCGAAGAATTGGGGTCCGACATCACACCGGTTCCGTGACACGATGCAACTTTCCTTCCATGTGGCGGGTCGGGCCCGGCCGATGCCGCGCCCAAGCCGTAAGAGCCTACATGCCAACGCATTAGGGTCAGCCGAGCCGGCGCCGCCCAACTGAAAACTGTCGCGCGGACGCCACAGCATGCGGAGACTGTCACAATCCTGCCACATCAACAAATGGCCACCCGAGCTTCGGAATCGGGGCCTGAAAATGCAGGAATGGTCGGGCGGGTTTTCGTCTTGTGGGCGCGCACGCGATGGCGCACCTTCACTCCCCACGTTGCGTGCACAAGACGAGCGTGAAGCGTGGGCGATGGCCAACCTTCTGGAGATCGACCATGCAATGCCTGACGCGCCAGACCCTGATCGCTGCCTGCACACTGGCCGCAGCATTGACCGGTGCGCAGACGGCCGCCGCCCAGTCCCCACGACAACTCGTCGAGCGCGCCGCACAGGCCATGGGCGGCGCCGAGGCGTTGCGCCGGCTCACCAACGTCACGTACGACTATTCGCAAGTCACGTACGCGCTCGGGCAGGAAGAGGGGCCCTTCGCCCCCGCCGGCGTGACGATCGGCATGGGGCGCTTCGTGCTCGACTATGCCACGCCACGGCGCCTGGTCACGCTCGAGACGCGACCCACCGTGTTCGGCGTTGCCGGTACCCGGCAGCGGACGGTGATGGCCAACGGCGGCGTCGTCACGGAGACCAACGGCACCGCCGCCCCCGACCTGCGGGGCGCCGCGCTCGGCGCGAACCTGCGCGCGCTCCGGCTGCATCCGGAGCGCCTGGTTCTTGCGGGCCTCGACAATGCTGCCGCGCTCACCGCAGCCGCGCCACGTAGTTGGGGGCGCGCGACGCTCAACGGCGTGCACTACGCGGTCGGCCCCGACACGCTCGATCTCTACTTCGCCGGCACCAGTGGGCTCCCCGCCCTGATGGTGCAGCGGCTCGACGACCCCGTCCTCGGTGACCGCACCAACGTGACGTCGTGGCAGCGCTGGATCCCCGCCGACGGGGTGCTCCTCCCGCGGCAGGTGGACGTGACGGCCAACGACCGCCCCGTGTCGCAACTGCTGCTCGTGTCCGCCACGATCAATGCGACGCTCCCCGATTCGCTCTTTGCCGTGCCCGCCGACGTGGCGGCACGATCGAGCGCCTCGGTGCTGCCGCCCGTGCCGATTGCCGTGCAGCTCAGCGAGCTGTCGAGCGGGGTCTGGCACGTGACCGGTGGCACGCACAACTCGATGGTGGTCGAGCAGGCGTCGAGCCTGATCCTCATCGAGGCTCCGCTGGGCGCTCCCCGCATGAACGCCATCTTCGACACCCTGGCCAGCCTCTTCCCGAAGAAGCCCGTGCGCCTCGTCGTCGTCACGCACCACCACTACGACCACAGCGGCGGCGTGCGCGAGGTGCTCGCACGCGGCATTCCCGTGCTCACCGAAGCGCGGAACGGCGCCTTCGTGCAGATGATCGGCCGGTCCGCGAAGACCATCGCCCCCGATGCGCTGTCGAAGCGCCCGCGCGCCATCACGGTGCGCACGATGCAGGACACCCTCACGATCGGCGAGGGGGCCGGACGCGTGCAGTTGTTCGCCCTGAAGACCGTGCACGTCGGCGGGATGCTCGCCGCCTACGTGCCGAGCGCGCAGGTGCTGTTCACGAGCGACGTGGTGAATCCGCAGCCGCTCCCGGCGCCGCTACCCGCCGTCGGGAGCCGGGAGCTGGTGGCCCTTGGCGAGTCGCGCGGCCTGACGGTCAAGAGCTACGCCGGTGGTCACGGCCGCGTGGTTGCGTGGGACGAACTGGTGCGCGCCGCTCGCTGACGAACTGCAGGACGTCCGCGGCCCGCAGTCTGCGGGCCGCGGGGCGCGCCCCGCTACGCTCCCTCGAGCACCACCACCGCCGCGGCCGTCGCGTGCGAGTGCGTGAGCGACAGCAGCACGCGCGTGACCCCGAGCTCGGCCGCCCGCTCCGCCGCGCGCCCGTGCAGCTCGAGGCGCGGTTGCCCGCTCTCCGGGTCGCGCAGCACCTCGAGGTCGCGCCACCCGATGCCGCGAGCCAGCTCGTTCCCGGCGAGCGCCTTGTACGCCGCCTCCTTGGCCGCGAATCGCGCCGCGAAGTGGCGCGCGGGATGTGCGCGGCTCATCGCGTAGTGCGCCTCGCGCTCCGTGAACAGCTTGTTCGTGGCCTGCTCGCCACGCTCGGCAATCATCCGCTCCACGCGCTCGATGTCCACGAGGTCGATCCCCACGCCCACGATCATGGCATCGCCCGGCCGCGCCGCAGCACGCGGCGCCAGAGCGACCCCGAGCGACCCTGCGAGTCGGCCAGCGCGGGCAGCATCGCCTCCCACGCGCCGTCCGCCGCAGCGAAGACGTCGCGCAGTCCCGCCACCCACGCGCGACACTCGGCCAGTCGCGCGGCGTCGCCCGCATGCTCCACGGCAGACCGCAGGGCCGCCAACCGCCGGAGTGCGAGCGCGAGCGGTGCCGCGTGCTCGCGCAGTTCCTCGGCGAGGGCCCGCGCGTCGGGCGAGTTCGCGGCGTGCCGCGCCGACGCGAAGGCATCGAGTGCGGCGTGCGCCGCCACCAGCAGGGCGGCCGCGTTGAACGCCGCGAGCCGTTCGGCGAGACTCGCGCCGGCATGCGCCGCGCGGCGCGCGGCGAGCAGGGGGCCGAACCAGGCATCGTGGTCGGAGCCGGGGCGCGCCCGGGGCGACCCCAGTGCCCGGAGCGCCGCCGTCAGCTCGGGCACGCCGGTGGCCGCGTCGACCACGGCGCGCGCCAGTGCCGCCGCCTGCGGCGTGGCGATCACCAGCGGCGCGACGTCATGGCGATGCAGCGTCAGCCGATCGGGCGCCGCCTCCACGCCGTCGATCGTGGCCAGCTCCACCATGAGGACGCCGAGCCCGTGCTCGAGCAGCAGAGCGTCGTCGAGCACGCGCGCCGTGGCCGCGCGCGCCCCGCCAGCCTCGAGCACGTCCACCGTCCATGGCCCGCGCACGTTCACGCGTCCTCCACCCGGTAGGGATGGACGCCGGCGAGTTCGCAGTCGGCGAGCGCGGCCTCCGTCCCCGTGCGCAGCTCGAAGCGGGCGACGAACTCGGGGAGCCGCTCCGTGGTGAACGACTCGCGCGGCATGCCGAGCGCCCCGATGGCGGCCTCGATCGCCGTCGGCGTCCCTTCGACCTCCACGAGCACGTCCATGCGCGGGTAGCGCTCGAAGCGGACCGTCGCGCCGTGCACGTCGTACTGCGCGACGTGCCGGTCGATCTCGCGCGTGACGATGTAGCCGAGGCTCGTGAGCATGAGCTGCAGCGCGTCGGGGCTGTCGACCATCGTCGTGATCTCCTCGCGCACCTTGTAGCCGTCCTCGTAGCGCGTGGGGCCCTTCCAGTCGAGCGCGGCGCGCACGCCGGCCGCGCTCCGCCAGGTGCGCAGCCGCACCACGAAGTCGCGCAGCGCGAGGGCACGACCCGCCGTGTCGTAACGCTTGTCCTCGAGGCGCCCCACGTACACCAGCGTCGCGCCCGCGGCCTC
>JANLSF010000659.1:0-3166 GCA_031362285.1 Gemmatimonadota bacterium
GCGCCCCCGGCTTCGCCGTCGCCGTGATCCTCACCCTGGGCCTCGGGATCGGCGCCAACACGGCCATCTTCTCCGCCGTGCGGGGGGTGCTCCTCCGCCCCCTCCCCCACGCGGACGGGGATCGGCTGATGTACCTCCGCCAGGAAGTCGCGGCGCAGGGGGCGACCAACATCGCCTTCTCGGTCCCGGAGATCAACGATTTCCGCGAGTCGTCGCGCACGCTCGGGGCGATCGCCGAGTACTCGCCGCTCACGCTCAGCGTCGTCGAGTCGCAGGACGCCTCGCAGATCAACGTCGGGCTCGTGACGGGCAACTACCTCGACGTCATGGGCCTCCACCCGATCCTGGGCCGCGCCTTCAACAAGGACGATGACGGCGGCGGCGCGGCGCCGGTGATCCTGCTCAGCCACGCCTACTGGCTCACGCACTTCAACGGCGACAGCAGCGTCATCGGCCGGACCCTGCGGATCGCCAATCGCCAGGTGCCCGTGATCGGCGTCCTGCAGCCCGCGCCCTTCTTCCCGGGCCGCATCGAAGCCCTGATGAACATGTCGGTGAGCGAACACCACGTGAGCGCGACGATGGTGCAGGGCCGCACCCACCGCATGACGGAGATGATCGCGCGGCTCGCGCCCGGGGCGACGGTCGCCCAGGCGCGGTCCGAGGTCGCGACGATCACCGAGCGCGTTCACCGGCAGTTCCCCGAAGCGTACGACGCGGCCTCCGGCTACGCGGTGGTGCTCACGCCGTTCAAGGACGTGCTCGGCGCCGACGCGAAGCTGACGCTCTGGCTGCTGATGGGCGTCGCCGGGCTCGTGCTGGTCATCGCCTGTGCGAACGTGGCGAACCTGACCCTCATGCGCGGCGTGCGCCGCGAGCACGAGATGACGGTGCGGGCCGCGCTCGGCGCCGGCAGCGCCCGGCTCCGCCAGCTCCTGCTCGCCGAGAACCTCGTGCTTGCCGGCGCGGGCGCCGCCCTCGGGCTGTTCATCGCCTGGGTGGGCGTCGGGACGCTGTCCGCCTTCGTGGCGCGCTACACGCCGCGCGCCGACGAGATCCGGATGGACGGCCTGGTGCTCGGCTACACGCTCCTGCTGGCGACGATCGTCGCCGTGCTGTTGAGCTTCGCGCCGCGCGTCGGCGCCGAGGGATCGCTCGGCGCGGGGCTGTCGGCGGGCAACGTCAAGTCCAGCGGCGGCGTGCGGCGGCGCCGCCTGCAGCAGGCGCTCGTCGTGACGCAGGTGGCGGTGTCGGTGATCCTCCTCTCCGGCGCGGGGCTGCTCGTGCGCTCCATGCAGCAACTCGCGCAGGTGAATCCGGGACTCGACACGCGCAACACGCTCACGATGGACGTCCCGCTCGATTTCACGGCGACGACCGACTTCGTGCGCGCGCGCACGCGCTACGAGGAGATGGGACGCGAACTCGCCACCCTGCCCGGCGTGGAGGTTGTCGGCATCGGCAGCACGGTGCCGCTGCGCAAGTCGGAGATCCAGCTCGACATCAAGGCCGAGGGTCGCGTACGCGGCAACGGTGAACCGCAGCCGGTCTCGGAGTACCGCACCGCGGACCCGGGCTACTTCCGTGCCGCGGGCATTCCGGTGCTCAAGGGGCGCGACTTCGCGGCAACGGACGTGAAGGAGGCCGGCAAGGTCGTGATCCTGAACAAGCTGCTCGCGGACCGCTTGTTCCCGGGGATTGACCCGATCGGACGCCGCGTCGGCTGGACGGGTGAGGTGCTGAAGTTCACCGGCATCTCGGACGAGTGGCGCACGGTGGTGGGCGTGGTCGGCGACACGAAGGACGGCGGGCTCGACGCCGCGCCGGTCCCGGCAACGTTCACGCCGTTCGCACAGGGCGACTTCCCCAGCGGCGGCCTCGTCATCCGCACCCAGGTCGACCCAAAGGGGCTGGGCACCGCCGCGCGCGCGATCGTGCGCAGCATCGCGCCCGAGCAGGCGATCAAGAACGTCATGTCGCTCGACGACGTGCGCGACGAAAGCATCGGACCGCGGCGCCTGAATGCGCTGCTCATCGGCTCGTTCAGCGTGCTCGCGTTGATCATCGCCGCCATCGGCATCGCGGCGGTCCTCGCCTTCTCGGTGAGCGCGCGCACGAACGAGATCGGCATCCGCATGAGCCTCGGCGCCGACTCGGGCCGGGTGCTGCGCATGATCCTCGGCGAGGGAGGGCTGCTCGTGGGCCTCGGCCTCCTCGCGGGCATCGCCGGAGCGCTCGCGCTCGCCCGCTTCATCCAGGGCATGCTGTTCGGCGTCGCCCCGCACGATCCGGTCACGCTGCTGGCCGTCGGCCTGATGATGGCGCTGATCGGCCTCGCGGCCTGCTGGGTGCCGGCCGCACGCGCGAGTCGCATCCCGCCGAGCGAAGCGCTGCGCTACCTCTGACTTAGCTCGCCCCGCCGCGCCCCGGCGGGCGGCAGCGCGGCCGTCAGCGCTTCTCGCCGCGCTCCAGCTGCCGCACCAACGCCGGCAGGTTCTGGATGACGACGATGCGCGTGGCGGGGTTCTGCCGCACCATGGCGAAGGTGCGGCCGTCGGGTGAGACGTCGTAGTTCGAGTGCGGCGCCGTGCTGGACATCTGCGACACGTCGAACAGCTGCCGGCGCGCCGTGACCGCGAGCCTCGGCTCGAGACTCAGGGTCGCCAGGGTCAGTTTCTGCGCGTTGCCCACGGACTCCCGATAGAAGAGCTCGCGCGCGCTCGCGCCCCACATGGGCTCGCTGCCCCCGGTGAGCGACACGCGGAGTTCGTCGCCCGGCCGGTCGAGGGGACGCACGTACACGTCGGTGGTGCCGGACTGGTCGGACGTGTAGGCGAGCCAGCGCCCGTCGCGCGACACGGCGGAGAACCGCTCCTCGAACCGCGTCGCGACCAGGGGCTCGACCGGTCCACGACCGCCGTTCCGGATGATCGCGATGTCGCCGCGCGACTCACCCACGAGACTTCCCCCCACGGTCACGATCGCGCTGCGGTCGCTCAGCCACTCGCCCGTGTACGACACCAACCTCGAGGAGATCAGCGAGTCCACCTCGCCCGGGCGGCCGCTGTTGGCGCGATACACCGTGAGGGCGCCGCCAGACCTCTGCGCCGACGAGTACGCCAGGTGTCGCCCATCCGGCTCCCAGCTCGCGTCGTGACCATCGCGG
>JANLSF010000730.1:0-4624 GCA_031362285.1 Gemmatimonadota bacterium
GGCAACTACCCGGTCAAGCACCCGGCGTCGGTCCTCTTCGGGGCCAAGCAGCTCAAGGAAGAGTCGTCGGTCAACCTGAGCGCCGGTGGCGCCTGGTCCCCGTCCAGCAACTTCACCCTCACCGCGGACGTGTACTACATCACCATCAAGGATCGCATCCTGCTCGGGGCGACCTACGACGGCTCGTCCGACACGGTGGTGGCGCGCATCCTCAACAATGCCGGCTTCACCACGATCGCCGGCGTGCAGTTCCCCACGAACGCCATTGACACCAAGACCGGCGGGCTCGACCTCACCGCGTTCTACCGGCTGCTCTCGGACTTCGGCACGTGGGACTTCAACCTCGCCTTCAACTTCACGAAGAACGGCATCACGCGCGTTGACCCGCTCCCGGCCGTCCTGCGCGGCACCGCCACCATCTACACCAGCGGGCTCGACATCGCGACCGAGAACTCCATCCGGCGCAACCGGCCGGATCGGCGCACCACCTTCACCACGAACTACAGCCTCGACCGGTTCCACGCGATGGGCCGCCTGTCGGACTACGGCGACTTCATTGACGGCAGCATTGACGGCCTGGAGACGTTCGAGGCGAAGATGCTGTTCGACACGGAAATCGGATACCGGTTCGACGCCATCAACATCTCATTCGGCGTCCGCAACCTCTTCAACACCTACCCCGGCGAGCAGACGCTTGCCACGAACACCAACAACGGCACCTTCCGGTATCCCGGCTCGTCGCCGTTCGGCTACAACGGGCGGTTCGTCTACATCCGCTCGGAAATCCTGCTGAACCGCTAGCAGGGGCACTGGTTCGGGGAACGGGGTCCGGGAGCAGTTTCCCGGGCCCCGTTCTCGTTTCGTCGCCATTCCACCACGTCCGCCCACCCGCCCCATTCCCGCCGTGCACCCGTTCCCGATCGGCGCCACCGTCACCACGGCGTCGCTCTCCGACGACCCCTACCCGCTCCTCGCTCGGTTGCGCGAGCACGAGCCCGTCTCCTGGGCGCAGGCGCTCGGCCAGTGGCTCGTCACGAGCCGAGACATCGGCATGGAGGTGCTCCGCGATCACGAGCGCTTCCGGACCGACGACCTCCGCTCCCCGATCCGCGACACCTTCGGCGCACAGATGCTCAGCACCGAGGGGGAGGCGCAGCGCCGCTACAAGTCGGCCTGTGCCCCGCCGTTCAATGCGCGCGCGGCCGAGGAGTCGCGGCCGCTCGTGGAGGGCATCGTGGCGCGCGCCGTGCGTCGCCTCGTGAGCGGCGCCCCGGTCGAACTGCGCTCCGCCTTCGCCGCCCCCATCGCCGTCGAGAGCATCGCCCGGGTCATCGGGCTTCCGGTCGAACTCGATGCGCAGCTGCGCCAGTGGTACGACGCCTTCGCCGACGCGCTCATGAACTACGAACGCGACGGAGCCACCCGAGATCGCGCCCACGCCGCCGTGCGCGCCTTCCGTGCGGTCATCGCCCCACGCCTCGCCGCGCCCGACCCGGGCGACCGTTCGCTGCTGGCCGTGCTCGCGCGCGCGCATCCGCGCCTGCTCGACGACGCCGAGATCGGGTCCAATGCGCTGATCGTGCTGTTCGGGGGCATCGAAACCACCGAGGGGCTGATCGCCAACGCCCTCTGAGCCTTGCTCACGCACCCTGAGGCGCTCGCACGGGCGCGTGCCGGCGACGACGACCTCGCGCGGTGCATCGACGAGTCGCTGCGCTGGGAGCCCGCCGTGCAGACATGCACGCGCTACGCCGCCGACGACCTCGTGCTGCACGGTGCGCACATCCTCCGCGGCGCCGTCGTGCAGTGCATGATCGGCGCGATGAACCGCGACCCCGCACACGTCCACGAGCCCGACCGCTTCGATCCGTGGCGTACCGACGCCCCCGCGCACGTGAGCTTCGGGTTCGGTCGCCACTTCTGCCTGGGGGCCGCCCTCGCCAAGGTCGAGGCGCAGGTGGCCGTCCGGCGACTGCTCGACGCCTTCCCCGCGCTTCGGCTGGATGCGGCGCGCGCGGTCGGCCCGCGCGGGCACGAGTTCCGGAAGCCCGGCGGCCTCGTGGTGGCGCTCCGATAGCGGGCGCCGGCCCGGCCGCCCGTCACCCGCGGCGCGCGCGCGACGAAGGCTGAGCGCGCTCCGCGCTCTGGCTGCCGGGTGCGCCGGGTGCCATACTCTGGCGTTCGTTCCGCGCGGGTTGGTTGCCCGCCGCCTCGTATCGCCTTCGGAGCCTGCCTCGTGCGCTTCTTCGCCATCCGTTCCCTGCTCGCCGCGACGCTCGTCGCCCTGCCGGTCCTCCCCGCGTGCGCGCAGGGACCCACGACGCCCTACGCCGAGCTCCATTGGCGCCAGATCGGCCCCACGCGCGCCGGTCGCGCGCGCGCGGCTGCCGGCGTGCCCAACCAGCCCAACACCTTCTACGTCGGCTTCGACAACGGGGGCCTCTGGCGCTCCACCGACTACGGCAGCAACTGGGTTCCCCTGTTTGACGCGCAGTCCACCGGCTCGATCGGCGCCGTGGCCGTGGCCCCGTCGAACCCGGACATCATCTACGTGGGCACCGGCGCCGGCATCATCCGCCCCGACCTCGCCACCGGCGACGGCATGTACAAGTCCGTGGATGGCGGGAAGACGTGGACCTTCCTCGGCCTCGGCAACACGCAGATGATCGCCATGATCGACATCGACCCGGTGGACCCGAACCGGCTCTACGTGGCCGCGCTGGGGCATCCGTACGGGCCGAACGCCGAACGGGGCGTCTTCCGCTCCACCGACGGCGGCAAGTCGTTCGAGAAGGTGCTCTATCGCGACGAGTTCACGAGCGCCAACGACGTGCGCATCGATCCCTCGAACCGCAACACGCTCTACGCCACGCTCTGGCAGCAGCAGCAGAGCTTCATCGAGGGGGGCGGCTTCGGCGGCGCCGGCGGCATCTACAAGTCGGTGGATGGTGGCACCACCTGGAAGATGCTGACCGACGGACTCCCCACCGTGCTGCAGGCCAACCTGGCCATCGCGCCGGGCAACCCCAGGCGGCTGTACGCGAGCGTGGCAGGTGCCACGGCGACGGGCGCCCCGGCCCCGATCGGGTTCTACACCTCGGCCGATGCCGGTGAACACTGGGTGCTCGCGGTCCGCGACCCGGCGCTGGGTGGCAATGCCGCCGCCACCGCGGGCGATCCGCGTCCCATGCAGCGAATCGGCGGCGGCGACCTCCCCACGCTCGCGGTCGACGGCAAGAACGAGCGGGTGATCTACAGCGCGAGCACCGTCTTCTGGCGCACCGAGGACGCGGGCCAGACCTGGACGGCCGTGCGCGGCGCCCCGGGCGGCGACGACTACCAGCGCCCGTGGGTGAATCCGCTCAATCCCGACATTCTCCTCGTCGTCTCCGACCAGGGCGCCGTGGTGTCGGCCAACCGCGGGCAGTCGTGGAGCAACTGGTACACGCAGCCGACGGCGGCCATGTACCACGTCACCATCGACTACGCCTTCCCGTATCGCGTGTGCAGCGGCCAGCAGGATTCGGGCTCGGCCTGCGTGGACAGCCGCTCCATGGACGGACGCATCACCTTCCACGACTGGCATCCGGTCAACATCCAGGAGTACGGGATCGCCGCACCCGACCCGAAGGACCCGGACATGGTGTACGGCAGCATGCGGAGCGGCGTCTCGCTGTTCAACCGCCGCACCGGCCAGACGACCCTCGTCGGTCCCGACATGACGGCGCGCGGCCCCAACGGCGAGCGCTACGACCGCAACGTGCGCACCATGCCCATTGCCTGGTCGCCCGTGGACCCGTCGGTGCTCTTCTACACCTCGAACGCGGTGTGGAAGTCTTTGGACCACGCGAAGAACTGGACGCGCATCAGCCCCGACCTCGCGCGGCAGACGTGGACGGTGCCCGCCACCGCCGCCAACTATGCGAAGAGCGTCACCCCGGGGCCCGCCGGGAGCATCACCGCGCTCTCGCCTTCGCCGAAGAACGTGAACGTGCTCTGGGCCGGCACCGACGACGGCCACGTGCAGGTGACGACTGATGGCGGCGCGCACTGGACCAACGTCACTCCGCCGTCCATCACGCCGTGGACGCGCATCTACAACATGGACGCCGGCCACTTCGACACGAAGACGGCGTACGTCGCGGCGAACACGCTGCGCATCGACGACCTCAACCCGCACTTCTTCCGCACCCACGACGGCGGGAAGAGCTGGACCGAGATCAACACCGGCATCGCCGGCGGCGCGCCGTCGAACTCGATCCGCGAGGACCCGCGCACGCCGGGACTGCTCTACGCCGCCACCGACGTGCAGGTGTGGGTCTCCTTCGACGACGGCGACCACTGGCAGTCGCTGCGCAACGACATGCCCGCGATCTCGGTCCGCGACCTGCAGGTGAAGGATGACAGCACCTGCCACTGCGCCGACCTCGTGGCGGGCACGCATGGCCGCGGCTTCTGGATCCTCGACGACGTGACGCCGCTCCGCCAGCATGCCGCCGCGAAGGCCGCCGGCACCTACCTGTTCAAGCCGGGCACCGCCGTGCGCGTGCGCTACGCGGTGAACGAGCCCACGCCGTGGCCCCCCGAAGTGCCGGCCGGCGAGAACCCGCCGCCGGGCGGGATC
>JANLSF010000734.1:0-3804 GCA_031362285.1 Gemmatimonadota bacterium
GCCGAGGGAGCGCGCGCGATCGCCGGCGCGGGCGAGCGCCTCGAGTTCGTCGAAGGCCAGGTTGACCGTGGCGAGCGCGCCGTAGCCGACACCGCGAGCCGGGCGCGCGGGCGTTGAAACACCGGGCGCGGTGGCGCTCACGAAGGGGAGGTAGAAGTCGGTGGAGGAAAGGCGGTAGCGATGCGCCTCGGCTTCGTGCTCGTCGCCGGGCTGGACCTCGGACTCGATGGGCACCCCGAGGGCGCGCAGCTCGTCCTTGTCGCGCTCGAAGGTGCGCTTGGCGGAGGCCTGGCCCTTGGGGGTGCCGTCGTGGCGATAGCCGGGGACGTCGGCGGTGAGCTGGTCGAAGGTGGCGCCGTAGTGGCGGACGAGGAGGGCGGCCACGAGGTCGAGCCATCGCTGCGTCTTGGAGGCGGTTGCCATGAAGGGAGATTGGGGGCGGGGTCTGACCGGGCGCAACGGGTGGGCTCGAGTCAATCGGCCCATGTTCGGTCGCGAGTGTCAGTGCCGGGTCGTATTGTACCGAACCACATGGCCTCCCTCGTCCTCGTCACCGGCACCGATCCGCAGGCCTTGCTCGCCGATGCGGCGCGCGACTACCTGGTCGCGAGCCGGCCGGCAGGTGACGACCCCTTCGCGTCGCCTGGCACGATGCTGGTGCTGCGGCAGGGCGGGTTGCGCGATGACCTGTTGCGGATGGCGGCGGACTGCGGGATCCCCGGGTGGTTCGATCCGGCCATCGCCGTCTTCTCCGAGTTGCCCGCGCGGTTGCTGCCGTCGCTGACGCGAGCGCTGTCGGCCATGGAGCGGCAGGTGGTGATCGACGACGTGCTGCGACGCGCGGCGCCGGCGATTCTCGGACGGCCGGACCGCCTCGCCCTCACGGTGCGCGAAGCGGAGGGGCTGCTCGGCGAACTGTCGGCCGAGGGGATCACGCCGGAGGCGCTGGCACGGGCAAGCGCGGGGCTCACGGCGCGTGACGCGTTCCAGCTTCAGCGCGATGCCGAAGTGCTCGCCGCGTGGCAGGCCTACGGAGCGGCGCTCGGCGACATGCAGCGGCGCGATGGCCGCGACGGGTTGTGGCTGGCCGCGCAGGCGATCGCGAGTGACCCGGCGGTTCTCCCAGCGGCCCTCGGCAACCGGCGCACGCTGCACGTGGTGGGACTCATGGACCTGCGCGGGGGATGGCGACAGCTGCTGCGGTCGCTGCGGGCGCACCCAGCGCTCGATCGCGTGGCCGTGTACACCATGCACGCCTCGCTGCTGGAGCAGGTGCCGGGGCTCACGCCGGACGCGCTCGAAACCGTGGGATCGCCGAACACGCTGGCGCGCGCGCTGTTCTCGGGAGGAGTTCCCGATTCCGCGGCCACGTTGCCGGCGGTGACGGTGCTGGAGGCGCCCGACGATCGCCGTGCGCTCGAAGAGGTGACCGTCGCGGTGCGCGCCCTGATTGACGCGGGCACGGCACCGCACCGGATCGCCGTAGTGGCGCGCGAGGCGCGCCCGTTCGCGGACCGCGCCGCCGCCGCCCTCGGGCGCCTCGGCGTTCCGGTGACGATGCGCCAGCGCGTTGGGCTCGACGAAGTCCCGGTGGTCCGGCTGGTCGAGCAGTTGCTCGAGGCGGCGGCGGACGAATGGTCGCGCCACGCGCTGGTGGAGCTGGCGGAGCACCCCTACGGTGGCGGTCGGCTCGATCCCGTGATCATCAACCGGCTCGGATACGAGCGCCGGCGCGAGGGGCTCGACGCATGGCTCGAGGCGCATGCGAACCTCGAGGCGCGCGCCCGCGCGCGCGATGCCGGCGCCGAGCCCGACGAGGAAGAGCGGCGCCATCCCCTGCCCGACACCGCGCGCGTGGTCGAGGCGCGAGGGGCGTTCGAGGCATTCGCTCCGTTCGCGCGCGGGCTCGACGGCGAGCGTCCGCTGGGCGACTGGCTGGCCTGGCTCACCGACTTCGTGACGGCCGACCCGTGGTCGCTCGAGGCGCGCATCCGCTCGGCCGCCGCGGACGACCTCGTGCTCGCGCGCGCCGACCTGCTGGGATGGACCCGGTTGCGTGCCACGGTGCTGGCGTGGGCCGACGTGGAGCGCGCACACCCCAAAACGGATCCGCTCGATGCGCGAGCGTTCGCGCTCGCCGCCGACACGCTGCTTGCGGGCGACGTGGTCATTCCCGTGGCCACCGTGCATGGCGTGGTGGTGGCCGAAGGACTCTCGGTCGCGTACCGCGCGTTCGATCACCTGTTCGTGCTGGGGCTCGAAACGGGACGGTTCCCGCGAAAGCGACCGGCGGGGATCGTGCTCGACGACGCCGAGCGCGATGCCCTGGTGGCCGCCGGCGTGCCGCTCGACCAGCGCTCGGCGTGGGAGGTGCGCGAGCGCGAGCTGTTCCGCGCCCTCGTGGCCGGTGCGGGATCGGCGGTGACGCTGGCGTGGGCGCGCACCAACGACGACCAGCAGGAGGTGATCGTGTCGTCGTTCGTGAGCGAGGTGACGCGGTGCCGGCCCGAGGCGACGACGCACTCGCGCACCGCCTCGACGGTGCTGGTGCCGGACTTTCCGGTGGCGCGCGGCGCGGCGGCGGTCGCACGCGGCGCGTTCGGCGCCGATATCGAGTGGCGGCGGATGCAGGGCACGGGCGGCGCCCACGACGGCGCCATCGAACTGCCGGCGCTGCGCACCTGGCTGGCCGAGCGGCACGGTGAGGGGTTCCGCTGGAGCCCGACGTCGCTCGAGAGTCTGGCCAAGTGCCCGCACGCCTGGTTCTCGCAGCGTCTGCTCAAGCTCGAGGTGCTGGAGGACCCGGATGATGACATCGCCGCGACCATTCGCGGCAGCGTGCTGCACGCGACGCTGGCGGGGTTCTTCGACCGGATGCGCGCGGCGCTCAAGCGGCCGGTCTTCCTGACCGACGACACGGTTGAAGCGGCGCTGCCGGCGCTGCATGTCGCGTTCGACGAGGCATACGCGGAGGCCGCGGCCGGGGCGTGGATGGGGGCGCCGCAACTCGAGCAGGCGCGGCGCACGGAGTGGTTGCGACAGCTCGAAGGGTATGTGCGCGCGGAAGCGGCGGAGCATTCGGCGCTTCTGAATGCTTCACCGCGCCAGTTCCACAAGAAGCGCGTGCTCCAAACCGCCGTTGACCGCCACGAGGTGGCCTTCGGACCCACGGTGTTCACGGTCGAGGGGGTGCGCTTCACCGCGGCGGGGCGCATGGACCGGATCGAGGTCGGCGTGGACGAGCGCATTGACGGCGCAAGTGCGTACCGCGTGATCGTGGATTACAAGAGCTCCAAGGGCGCCGCCCCGGGCGGCGGCAAGTCGGACGCCTTCGCCGAGGGCATCGTGGTGCAGGCGCCCCTCTACGCGCTCGCGCTCAAGCACGCCGAGCCGCGTTCGAAGATTGCCCGCATCGAGTACCGCGAGCTGAAGGGGGGCGAGGCGGTGCTGGCGATCAAGTTGGCGCAGGTGGACTACAAGCTGGGAACGCTGCGCGACGACCCGGAGGAGCAGGCGGAGGAGCAGGCCAAGTACGACGCCTCGTTGGCGGCAATTCCGAGAATCATCACGCGGGCGCGCACCGGCGACTTCCCCGCGGCGCCCGCGAAGAGCAGCGGCTGTCCCAGCTGGTGCGTGGCCATCGACACGTGCCGGGTGAAGGGCGGCCCGCAGACGACATCATGGTGACGAGCCCGTGACGACACACGCGCTTCGCCCGCCGCAGCGCGCCATCATCGAGGCGCTCGACCGTCATGTGCTCGTGGCGGCCGGCGCCGGCTCGGGCAAGACCACCACCGTGGTCAA
>JANLSF010000751.1:0-1876 GCA_031362285.1 Gemmatimonadota bacterium
TCGCGATCGCGTCGGCAGCGCGCGGTGCGACGACGTCGTTCGCGCGCTTCTCTTCCATCCTCTCGCGCGCCACGAGGCCCGCTGCCGACTGTGGCACATTGCGCGCGGCCTCTGGAGTCTCGACAAGTGCAGGCCGCTCGCTCTTCTTCGCCATGTCGGCCGGTGACGCATTCGCGGCAACACCGGAGGCGCTGCCCGCCCCCGCTCCCGCCGTCGCCTGCGCCGTGACCCCAACCGCCACTTCCGGCGCCTTCTTCGCGGCCTCGACCTCGGCACTCGGCGCCGAGCTCGCGGGGAGCACCGCCGTGACGGGCGCACGCATCTCAGTGGGCGTGTTGTTCCACAGCACCCCCGCGCCCACCGCCATCACCAGCGTGGCCGCCAGCGCCCACGACTGCGCACGCCACCGGCGCGGCGCCACCGTGGGCTCCGCCTTCGCGCTGCGCATCTGTTCACGCACACTCGACACCGTGGGCATCGCCGCCGGCACCACGTGCGCCGGAACCGCATCGAGCGACGACAGGATCCGCGAGCTCGCCGCAATCAGCCCGCGCGCTTCCGCGGCCGCCTCTGCCCACTCGGGATCGCTCGCCACCATCTGCTCGATCCGCGCGGCTTCCTCGGCGCTCAACGCGCCGTCGAGCCAGGCATGGATCATCCCTTCGTCATCCGGCGACATGGCCCCGCCCTCCCCCGCGCTCGCGTTCGAGCGCCTCATAGGCTTCGGCGAGTCGCTTCCGCGCCCGGGCCAGCGTGGTCCCCACGCTGCCGAACGAAAGCTCCAGCGCCGCTGCAATCTCGTGATAGTCCAGGCCTTCTTCCTTCATCAGGAGCGCATTGCGATCGCGCTCGGCCAACTGGTCCAGCGCCTGCCGGGCCATCGCGGCCCGTTCCGCCTGCTCGGCCGAGAGCCCTTCCGGTTCCGGCTCGGCCTCCTCGCTGGCCTCGGCGCGCAGCAACTCCAGGTGCCGCCGGCGCCGAGCGTCCTTGCGAGCTTCATCGCGCACCAGGTTGGTGGCGACCGCGAACAACCATGCGCGTTCATTGAGAATCGAGTCCTGCCGCAGCGCCCGGACGAACGTTTCCTGGGCCACCTCTTCCGCCCAGTCGCGATCTCCCAGGCGCCGCGTCAGGTACCGCACGAGCGTCGTGTGATAGGTATTGAAGAGACGCTCGACGTCAGCACTCACTCGACGGCCTTTCGCACCCGGTCCAGGTCGGCATCGGCGATCGTCGCCGCGCCGTCAGGCACCACCTGCAGCACCAGCCCCTTCCCCACGATCGTCACCTTGTCGCCCATGGCAAAGGCGTCCTTGAGCTGCGGCAGCGCGCGCAGCAGGGCAAAGTACGCCGCGGAGTACCCCTTCACCTTCACCACCGGCAGCTTCGCGTCGGCGCGGTAGCGGGTGTCGGTCCACGTGTCGCCCTGCATCACGAACGTCCGCCCCGAGTTGGCGCGCATCTTCCGCTCCCGCGAGCCGAGCGCGTCCGACGCTTCGTCGAGCGAGGCCAGGGTGGTGGCCGAGCGCTGCGCCGACGACTTCTTGGCCTGCTCGAACCGGGCCTCGGCCGCCACGGCCGGGGCTGCCGCCATTCCGGCACCGCTGGCCGCGAACGAGTTCGAGGTGGCATCGCGCCGCACGCCACCCACCGACGCCGGCATGTTGGCCACCATCCCCGGCTCGAGCACCAGGTAGCTCGTGAACTCGGTGGGGATGCCGAACTTCTCGCCCAGGCCGCGGATCTCGCTGTCAAGCTCGTTGGTGCCGGTACGGCGCTTCTCCGCGGCCAGCCAGCCAATGCGCTGCGTGGCCCAGAGGCGCGGCACGAAGTTGTTGCCCGTCTCGCGGTCGGGGAAGTTCACCTGCTGCGTCCA
>JANLSF010000790.1:0-4652 GCA_031362285.1 Gemmatimonadota bacterium
CGGCGCGATCGTGATCGACATCTCGCCGCTGCAGATGACGGCGGCGGTGGTGAACCGGTACCTCGAGCTCAAGGCACGCGGCGCGCTCTAGGTGGCCGGCGCCCGCGTCGCCCCGAGGCGCACGAAGAGGTAGAGCAGCACGCCCGTGAAGGCGGAGACGGCCAGCTTGAGCTCCAGCGGCCAGTACGGAATGGGCGACACGAGGCCCTCGAGGAGGCCCGCCACCAGCAACAGCATCGTGGCCGCGGCCACCAGCTTCAAGGCACGGAGAGCGTCCTGCCCGAGTGCGGCGCGCCGGGTCCGGTTGCCCGGGATCAGCATCGCGCCGGCAATGAGCAGCCCCGCGCCGCCCGCCACCGCGATCGCCGAGAGCTCGAGCAGGCCGTGCGGCGCCACGAAGGCAAGGAGCAGGTCGCCGATCCCCTTGCTGGCATAGAGCCCCGCGACCGCGCCGATCGAGATCCCGTTGGAGACGAGCACCCAGAGCGTGAGCACCCCCGCCGTGATGCCACTCACGAAGGCCATGAAGGCGACCTGCACGTTGTTGGCGATGATCCGCGTGGCCATCACCGGTCGCAGCAGCTGCGGGTCCTCGATGTAGCCGGTGCCCGCCTGCGCGCGACGCACCCCCTCGTCGGCGCGGTCGAGCATCCCCGGCGGCAACAGCATGGTCGCCACGCCGGGGTCGCGCAGGACGGCGATCCAGGTGACGGCCATGGGGAAGAACATCAGGAACGCCGACAGCAGGATCGGGCTCACCGACCGCCGCAGTTCCGCCGGCACCTCGGCAAAGCAGTACCGCGCGATCTCGCGCAGCAACAGCGTCCGACGCCGGTAGAGCAGGTTGTGCGCGCCGCCCACGAGCCGATTCAGGAAGAACACGTCCGCCGCATCCTCGCCACGCGTCGCGGTGCGGAGGCGCGCCAGGTCGGACGCCAGCTCGCGGTAGTCGCGCACGAAGTCGCGGACGCGCGGCTCACCGAGCGCGGCGAGGCTCCCGCGCTGCGCTTCCGCGAGCGTGTCGGCAAAGGTCACCCACCGTGCCGACCCCTGGGCCACGATGGCATGTCGCTCGCGGGCCGCGCCCGTTCCCGACTTGGCGGCCACGCCGCGGTCGCGCGCCGCCTGCTCGCTGTCGCGCAGCCGGATGAGGCGCGCCATCGGCGTGGGCGCGTCGAGGTCGCGCAGCGGCTCGGCGAACCGCTCCGAGAGCTGCGCGATGAAGGCGACGCGGCGGTCCTCCGCCAGCTCGCGGTGGCGCCCGACAAAGCCGTCGAGCAGGGTGAACTCCGGGTCGGTGAGGGCGGCGTGCAGCGCCACGGCGGTCGTCACCGCGCCGGCCGGGCCGCGTGCGGGCCGCGCGGTGGCCGACGGTGCGCGCACGGCGCCCACTTGTTCGTGCACCACGAGCGTCCCGGCCAGGATGTCGCCGAGCCGTTTCCCCCGCTTCGAGAAGGTCACGCCGAGCACGGCCACCGCGTACGTGAAGGCCGGCTGCGAATCGATGATGCGCACGAGGTTGCGCGCCGCCGAGGCCCCGAAGGTCACCGCGTAGCCACCCTCGCGCACGACGCGCAGCCCGGCGATGCGCTTCCCGGGCGTCTGCCCGTCCCAGATGCCTTCGAAGAGGACGAAGTAGCCCCAGTAGCCGAGGCCGAGCACGAGGAAGAAGATCGCGGCGGACCAGGGGCCGACGAACGCGGAGGCGACCCCGAGCAACCCGAGGGCGGTGAGGGCGATGAACACGAGGAGGGTCGCCCCGGCCATGATCGCGTGGTCGATGAGCGCGGCACGCGCGCGCGAACCGACGCCGGCAATCGTGTACGAGACCGTGACGAGCTCGGGGGTCTCGACCTCGACGCGGGTCTCGAGCTCGTCACGACGACGCTGGGGATGGGCCATGGGGGTAGGCGCACGATAGCCCGCGCCTGCAGCTCCGGCAATGCGAGGGTGGGGTGCGCGCCGGACACGAGCGCGGACCCACGTCACGCGCCCCGCTCGCGTCCGAGGCGCCCCCGGCGTACCTTCGCGTCCCATGCGCATCCTCCTGATCCGCCACGCGGTGGCCGAAGAACGTGACGTGTGGGCGAAGACGGGAGCCAGCGACGAGCTGCGCCCGCTCACCCCGGACGGCGCCAAGAAAATGAAGAAGGGAGCCAAGGGGCTGCTGACCATCGTGCCCGAGCTGACGGCCATCGCGTCGAGCCCGTTGCTCCGGGCGTGGCAAACGGCGCAAGTGGTGGCCGACGAGTACTACGGACGCTCGCCGGACCGGCTGCACGCGCTCGAGCCGAGTGGACGGCGCGAGGACGTGCTCGCCTGGGTGAACCAGTTCGAGGGTGGCACCGTGGCCCTCGTGGGGCATGAGCCGGATCTCGGCGAACTCACCGGGTGGCTGATCGCGCGCCGTCCGGAGGCAGGGATCGCCTTCAAGAAGGGGGGCGCCGCGCTGCTCGAGTTCGGCACGCAGCGCGAGGCGGGGACTGCCGTGCTCAAGTGGTTCCTGACCAACAACCACCTGCGGGCGCTGCGACCGATCGACCCGGCGCCCTGACGCGCAACGGGCGGGCCACGAGGTGGCCCGCCCGTTGATGCATCGACGCGACCAACGCCGCGATCAGTTCCCCAGCTCCTGGCAGCTGCTCATCATCTCGTCGTTGATCTTGCGCGGGCTCGCGAGGATGACGAAGAACTCGTCGAAGTACTCCTTGGTCTCCTTGATGACCTTGGGGCTCAACCCCGGCTGCTTGTCGTAGAGGGCATAGATGGCGGCCTTCCGCGACGTGAACTCCTTCGCGATCTCGGCCATCTCGTTCGCGTCCTTGATGCAGGGGCCGCGGTACAGGCGTTGGCGCACCGAGCGGATCGGCAGGGACGGATCCGGCGTCGCGTAGCGCGGGTTGATCACCCCCGACCAGTCGAAGTCGTACGCCATCGGCAGCACCGAGAAGTTGTCGGCCGCGCGCACCAGCTTCATGTTGTGCAGGGCGCCGAGCGACCAGTCGGTGTTGGCGATCATGTACTCCATGACGCCGATGACCTTCATCAGGCGGCCGTCGACGTCATCCCACACCGCGCGCTTGGCCGAGAACGGCTTGCCGCCGTTGCGGCGCGCCACGTCGTCCGACTCCTCCACAAGGAAGGCGTACGTGGTGACCGGCTTTTCCTTCTTGAGCGAGTCGGCGTACGTGACCCGCAAGAGCCGGGTGCGCATGCTGACGGGCGTCAGCATGTTGTAGATGCGATAGATGGGCTCTTCCTGCAGGATGTACTGCTCGTACTCCTCGTCGTGCTGGCAGCGCGTGACCAGCTTCAGGTCCTTCTGGTGCTCGAAGATCGAGCCCTTGATCTCGGCCTTGCTGAAGAAGAGGCGGATGGGCGGGAAGGCGCAGTTGCGCCCCTGCAGCCGGAAGTTGCCCCGGGTGCCGATGGAGATGAGCATCGTGTCCTTCCCCTGCGCGCCCGCATCGTAGATCAGGGTGGCGGGAAGGGGGGCGCTCTGCCGCTCGCGCATGCGGACGAGCTTCCTGAGGTCCACGGTGATGGTCATCGTCACCACCTCCTGCGACCGGAACAACTTGCGCGGCGTGGTGTCGACCTTGGCCGCGGCGGCTTCCTGCGCCAGGACAGGGGCGGCGGCGATCGCGGCGACCACGAGTGCCGTGCCGGCGCGGCGCGCCAGTGAACGAATGACGGATGACGGATCCAGCTCCATGGGTCCTCCCAACGGGGTGGGGATGGTCTTCACTTGAGTTCACACTTGAGCACGACGGGCGCGCCCTTGGTGCGCATGTCGAACAGTACCGACTGCCGCAGGACGTTGCCCAGCAGGGTGCCGGGGTATTCGATCCAGCGGGTGCCGTCGTCGCTCAGCACGCTGCCGCCAAACCGCCAGGTGAGCATGTAGTCGTCGAGCAGCGGTTCCACGATGGCGCGCGCGGCGTCCACGTCGGTCACCTGCAGGCGCAGCAAGCTCTCGGTCGCCGCCTCGTCGCGCTCGACGTCCTCGCTGTCGGTCCCCATGCGCTTCTTCCGCCGGAGCGCGCGGTCGGCCAGCGCCTCGAGCTGTTCCGGCGCCAGTCCCTTGAGCACCTCGTCGTCGAGCCGGGCGATGAACATCCCCGTGCGGTTGGCCGTGGCGAGGGCGCGCTCCAGCTGCTTCTGCGCGCGCTGCCCCTCGAGCGCCGGGGCGCGCCCGAAGTCGGTGTACCAGAGCACGAGCACCACGGCGTTGAACAGCACCGACATCACCACGGCAATCGAGATCTCGACGCCGCTGGCGATGCCGATGCCCATGGTGAGGAACACGTACACGGCATCCTTGCTGTCGTCGAGGGTGGTGCGGAACTTCACGGCCGCCACGATGGCGCCGAGCGAGAAGGCGAGGGCCACCGAGTGCTTCACCATCATCACGATGCCGGCCACCACCACCGGCAGGATGAGCAGCGACTGCACCATCGTCTGCTGGTAGCCCTTCTTCTTGCGCGTGAGGGTGTAGACCCACGCGACCGGGAGGGTGAGCAGGCCCGCGGTGAGGATGGCCAGCGTGGTGGTGGTCATGACCGCCAGCAGAGGTTGCGCACCCCCCTGCGCGACCTCCGTGGCGAAGACCTCCTTGGCGGCGGCCTTGCTCAGCGCGTCGACGGCGCTGC
>JANLSF010000572.1:0-3016 GCA_031362285.1 Gemmatimonadota bacterium
ACGCGCGGCTTCCCGACGATGTACGTGTCGGCGTAGCGCTTGAGGTCCGCCAACGACTGCCTGGCCATGTTGTCCACGTACCCCATGAAGTAGTCGAGGCTGGCCACCGCCCACCAGAAGCCGATGGTGTGCGTGAGTTCCGAGGCCCGCTCGAGGCCGAACGCCGAGCTGACCGAACGCTCCGCCTTCACCTCTTCCAGTGTCTCGCGCGGGATGTAGGTGAGCTCGTTGATGTGGGTGAGTTCCCCCTTGAGCGCCTTGAGCGCCCCCTTGAGCCGCTCGCGCGACGTCTGCCCGCTCACGGAGATCGGCCCCACCTGGTTGAGCGTGTAGTAGTTGAACCCCACGCCGTCCCAGAGGCCCGTGTCCACCAGCTTTTTCTGGAGGGTGGAGCCCGGCTGGTTGAGCGCGTCGCTGAACACGTCGGCGGCGTACGTCGACGCGGGATCCTTCCCGACGCTCGGGCCGTGCCATTGCACCAGCACCGTGATGGCGCTCACCGGTTGTTCGATGATCACCACCGTGTCGCGCGCGATCACCGGCATGGGGGGGATCGGCCAGCGGGTGAACGGGTCGTCGCCGCGCTTCCAGTCGCCGAAGATCCCCTCGGCCATCGCGAACACTCGCTCGGATTCCACGTCGCCCGAGACGATGAGCACGGTGTTGTTCGGCACGTAGTAGCGGTACTGGATCTCGCGCATCTTCTGCGGCGTGGTGCTCTTGATGACGCCGCGTTCGCCGATCGTGTTCTTGCGCGCCCACTCCGCGCCCCAGAGCACCCGCCCGGACTGCTGCGTCAGCTGGAAGAACGGGTTCGACTCCTGCCGGTCGTACTCGCCAATCACGATCTCGCGCTCACGGGCCAGTTCGTCCTCGCGGAAGAGCGGTTCGCGGAGCTGCGCGGCGATGAGGCGCATGCCGCCGTCCAGCGAGTCGGCCAGCGTGGTCAGGTAGTAGTTGACGCGCTCCTCGGCCGTCGTGCCGTTGTACTCGGCGCCCAGTTCCCCCGCGCGGCCGCTGAAGGCCCCGGGATCGGCGTACTGCCGGCTCGCCTTGAAGAACATGTGCTCGTACAGGTGCGGCAGCCCCTGGTAGTCCGGGGTCTGGGTGAACGAACCGTTCCGGACGTTGATCTCGATGGTGGCCAGGGGGACGCCGCGGTTCTCGACGACGATGACCTCGAGCCCGTTCGCGAGCACCTTCTGCTTGATGACCCGGGCCAGCTCGGCGCGCGACTGGGCCGTCGCGACCGCCGGCAGCAGGACGAGCGCCGCAACGAGCAGGCGGCGGACGATGCCGGGTGCGCTGGCTTTCACGGGAGCGGATGACTTTCTTTCGTGCACGTATGGTCCTCAATACCGTTTCGACGTCCGCCCTCGACAGGGTGGCGGCCCAACTTGACCCGGTCCGGCTCCGGCGCTCGGAGCCGCTGGCGCCGTACACCACCTTCAAGATCGGCGGCCCGGCCGACTTGTTCTACACCGCGGACTCGGCCCCGGACCTCGCCCACGCCGTGATGGCGGCGCGACGGGGGGGCGTCCCCGTGTTCCTGCTCGGACTGGGCGCCAACATCCTGGTCGGTGATCGCGGCTTCCGCGGACTCGTGGTCCGGAACGAGGCTCGCGCCATGTCGTTCCATGATGACGGCCGGGTGGACGCCGAGAGCGGGGCCAGTGTCGGGGAGCTGATTCACGCCGCCGTGTCGCGCGGGTGGTCGGGCCTCGAACACTACATCGGCATCCCGAGCACGGTAGGGGGCGCGGTGTGGCAGAACCTGCACTTCCTGAGCCCGGCGCCGGAGCGTGCGCGGACGATGTTCATCGCCGAGGTGGTCGAGTCGGTGGAGGTGATGGGGGAGGACGGCGCCGTGCGCACCGTGGACCGCGAGGGGATGCAGTTCGGCTACGACACGAGCATCCTGCACGGCGGGCGCGACCTGGCACTGTCGGTGCGGATGCAGCTCGCGCGGGGCGACGTGGCCACCATGCACCGCATCCTTCAGGAAAACCTGAGCTGGCGCGGGAGCCGGCATCCGTGGCTCGAGCATCACCCGAGTGCGGGGTCGATCTTCAAGAAGATCGAAGGGGTGGGCGCCGGCCGGCTCGTTGACCAGTGCGGGCTCAAGGGGTTTTCCATTGGTGGCGCGCAGATCTCGCACATCCACGCCAACATCATGGTCAACCTGGGCGGGGCAACGGCGGCGGACGTGCGCGCGCTGATCGCGCATGCGCAGCAGGCGGTGGCCGAGAAGTTCGGGCAACGGCTGGAGACGGAGATCGGGATGATCGGGGAGTTCTAGCGTCCAGCGGGGCCGGTCGCGACGCCTACGCCCCGCCGTTCTTCCCCTTCCGCTCCCCCACCAGCGACACCACCACCGCGCCCGCGAGAATCGCCGCGATCAACGCCAACAGCCAGTTGTTCACCCCCGGTCCGAACCGCTCCGCCAGCCAGTCGCTCGCCAGCATCTTCGCCCCCACGATTCCGAGGACGATCGCCAACGCCGTCTTCAGGTGGTGGAACCGGTCCATCGCCCCGGCCAGCGCGAAGTAGAGCGAGCGGAGCCCGAGGATGGCGAACACGTTGCTCGTGAACACGATGAACGCATCGGTCGTGATCGCGAAGATGGCCGGGATCGAGTCCACGGCGAACAGCAGGTCGGTGGTCTCCACCAGCAACAGGCACACCGCGAGCGGCGTGAGCATCCACCGTCCGGACTCCTTCACGAAGAAGTCGTGCCCGCGCTCGGTGCTCGTCACGGGCAACACCTTCCGGAAGAACGCCACCATCGCGTTCTCGTCGGGCTCCTCCACGGCGTCGCCGTCCTTCGACAGCAGCATCTTGGCGGCCGTGTAAAGCAGGAACAGCCCGAACAGCAGCAACAGCCAGTGGAACCGCGCCACCAGCTGCGCCCCCACCGCGATCATCATCCCGCGCATGACCAGTGCGCCGAGGATGCCCCAGAAGAGCACGCGGTGCTGGTACGCGGCCGGCACGCGCAGGTGCTGGAAGATGAGCG
>JANLSF010000573.1:0-5501 GCA_031362285.1 Gemmatimonadota bacterium
CCGGTCACGGGGCCTTCGCGCTCACGCTCGCCCGCGCCTTCGCCACCTCGTCGACACTGAAGGGCGGCGCCCCGGCGTTGCCCCAGTTGCTGGTGATGAAGGTGAGGACGGCGGCGATGTCCTCGTCCGAAAGCCCCGACACCGGCGTCATGACGCCGTTGTACTCCTTGCCGTTGACGGTGAGCGCGCCGGTCTTGCCGTTCACGATCAAGCCTACCAGCTCGCTCCGGTCCGACGACTTGGCGCGCGCCATCAGGAAGTCCGACTTGGCGAGCGGCGGGAAGACGCCCTCGAGACCCTCCCCGGCCGTTTGATGGCACATGGAGCAGTTCTTCTCGAAGATCGCCTTGCCATCCGGCTGGCCGCCGGTCACGGTCGGTTGCGCCGGGGGACCCCCGGCGCCCTTGCGCACCGCCGAGGCGACCGACTCGTCGCCGAGGTAGATCTCGTCGAGCTCCTTCCCGGAATAGATCTCGTGCACCTGGTCGCCCTCGACCTTCAGCATGCCGAGGGAGCCCTTGTTGAAGGTGCGGAAGATGCTGTGGTCGACCATCAGATACGTGCCGCTGGTGTCGAGCGTGAACTCGACGATCGCCGAGCCGCCGGCCGGCACGAGCGTCGTCTGCCCGTTGACCTGGTTGGCGATCGTGCCGCCCTCGGTGTAGATGCGGTCGAAGATCTCGCCGATGACATGGAAGCTCGAGACGAGGTTCGGGCCGCCGTTGCCGACGAAGAGCCTCACCGTCTCGCCGACCTTCGCGCGGAGCGCGTTGTCGCCCACGAGGGCGCCCTCGGATCCGTTGAAGACGACGTAGTCGGGGTTCTCCTGCAGTGCCTTCTCCATCGAGAACGACTGCAGCCCCTCCTCGCCGTGCTTCCCCATCGTGTAGAACTCGCTCTGCAGCACGTAGTACTCATGGTCCACCGGCGCGAGGCCCGCCTTGGGCTCGACGAGGATCAGGCCGTACATCCCGTTGGCGATGTGCATGCCCACGGGTGCGGTGGCGCAGTGATAGACGTAGAGCCCGGCGTTGAGCGCGGTGAACGAGAACTGCGAGCTGTGACCGGGCGCCGTGAACGACGACGCCGCGCCGCCCCCGGGGCCGGTCACCGCATGCAGGTCGATGTTGTGCGGCATCTTGCTGGTGGGGTGGTTGTTGAGGTGGAACTCCACCTCGTCTCCCTCCCGGATGCGGATCATCGGCCCCGGCACGGAGCCGCCGAAGGTCCAGAACGTGTACTCGACGCCGTCGGAGAGTCGCTTGGTGACCTCCTTGGTCTCGAGGTTGACGACGAGCTTGGCGCTCGTGCGGCGCAGGATCGGCGCGGGGACGGCCGGCGCGTAGGTGACCGAGAGCGTCTCGACGGGGAGCGGCCCGCGGGCGCTCGCGGGGAGGGTGGGCCACGCGCCGCCCAGGGAGGCGGTCATGACCGTGGTCGGCGTGGCACGATGCGCCGCCACGATCGCGACGGTCGCGGCGACGGCAGCGGTGAGGGCGAGGCGGACGAAGCGGGATTGCATGAGGATCCTCCGGGTGGCGCCCCGGCCGAACCGCCCGGGGGAGGCGCGCAGCATCGCGCGTCCGACAGATATTGCTATATTATCATCTAGATGTCAAGATTAGGCGTCGACTACCTTCACCCTACACCGCGTCATCCGTCACCTGTCACAATTCGGCATGCTCAACCAGACTGCGGAATACGCGCTGCGCACGGCGGTGTACCTCGCCGAGCACGGGCGGGACGGCGCCGTGCGTGCGGCGGTCCTCGCCGACGCGCTGGGGATTCCCTCGAACTACCTGTCGAAGATCCTTCACCAGCTCGCGCGACAGGGGATCCTGGTCTCGCAGCGCGGCAAGACCGGCGGCTTTCGTCTCGCCCGCGGCCCCGACGCGATCTCGCTGGCTGATGTCGTGCGTCCCTTCGATCCGGTGGACGCGAAGCGGAGCTGCCTCCTCGGCCGCTCCGTGTGCAGCGACCGCGCACCCTGCGAGGCGCACAAGGAGTGGAAGAACGTGAGCACCCAGGTGGCCAGTTTCTTCCACGAGACCACGCTGGCGAGCCTCGTGGACGGCAACGCGGCGAAGCCGCGCCGCTGAGCCGCCGCCGCGCTCAATCCACGAGCATGGCGGCCGGGTCTTCCATCAACTCCTTCAGCTTCACCAGGAAGAGCACGGCCTGCTGCCCGTCGATGATCCGGTGGTCGTACGACAGCGCCACGTACATCATCGGCCGGATCACCACCTGCCCCCCGATCGCCACCGGGCGGTCCTGCGTCTTGTGCAGGCCGAGGATCGCCACCTGCGGGTAGTTGATGATCGGCGTCGACACCAGCGACCCGAACACGCCGCCGTTGGTGATCGTGAAGGTGCCGCCGGTCAGGTCATCCATGCCCAGCTTGCCGTCGCGGGCGCGCTTGGCCATCGCCACGATGTCGCGGCTGATGCCCAGCATCCCCTTGGCGTGCGCGTCCTTCACGTTCGGCACCACCAACCCCTGCTCGCTCGCCACCGCGATGCCGAGGTTCACGTAGTGCTTGTAGATCACCGTGTCGCCGTCGATCTGCGCGTTCACGGTGGGGAACGCCTTGAGCGCCTGCACGGCCGCCTTCGCGAAGAAGGGCATGAAGCTGAGCTTCACGCCGTGTTCCTTCTCCACCTTCTCCTTGATCCGCTCGCGCAGCGCGCTCACGGCCGACATGTCGATCTCGTTGAACGTCGTCAGGTGCGCGGTGGCGTGCTGCGACTGCAGCAGGTTCTCGGCGATCCGCTTGCGGCGCGTCGTCATCTTCTCGCGCGTCTCGCGGACGTCGTTCCCGGCGGCCGTCGGGGCGAACGCGAATGCCGGCGCGGCGGGAGCCGCCGGCTTGGCCGGGGCCGCGGCCGCCGGCGGAGCCGCCTTGGCGGTCCCCGCCGCCATCACGTCGCCCTTGGTGATCGCGCCGCCGCGACCGGAGCCCTCGACTTCCGCCAGCGTCACGCCGGTCTCGGCGGCCAGCTTGCCGGCGGCGGGCGCCACCTTCGCGTCGCCACTCGCCGTCGCGGCGGCGGGCATGGCCGCCGGTGCCGCGGCGACCGGCGCGGTGCTTCCCGCAGCCTTCGCGGCCACCGCGGCGCCCACACCCTCGGTCATCTCGCCGAGCACCTCGCCCACTGCCACCACGTCACCCTCGCGCTTGGCGACGCTCGTGAGCACCCCCGCCGAAACGGCCGGCACCTCGACGGTGATCTTGTCGGTCTCGAGTTCGACCAGGGTATCGCCGGCGGCGATCGCGTCGCCCGCCTGCTTGAGCCAGCGGGAAATGGTCGCCTCGACGATCGATTCGCCGAGCGGGGGCACCTTGATGGCAGTCATCGCGAACGTCCGATCCGGATCGGGTCCAGGGCGCGACTGCGCACCGTGCGCACCCGCGGTCCCCGTGAGTGACGGAATATAGGGCGCGTCGCTCCATGCCGTCCCCCAGCAGGCCACCGGGTGGCCCACCCCTCACGACCGCCCTTAGCATTCGCCTCATGCGCGCCCTCACCCTCGCCGGACACGGCGGCCTCGAGCAGTTGCACTACCGCACCGACCTTCCAGAGCCCGGGCGTCCCGGCGCGGGCGAGGTGCGCCTCCGGGTGCAGGCGGCGGCGCTCAATCACCTCGATGTCTGGCTCGTGGCCGGGCTCCCCGGCATCACGCTCACCCAGCCGTGGATCGTGGCCACCGACGGCGCCGGCATCGTCGACGCCGTCGGGGACGGGGTCAGGCACGTCGCGCCCGGCGACCACGTGATCGTGAATCCCGGCGTCAGCTGTCACGCCTGCGAGTACTGCCTGGACGGCGACCATCCGCTCTGCCTCTCCTTCCGGATCCTCGGCGAACACCGTCCGGGTTTCGCGGCCGAGGTCGTGCTGGTGCCGGGGCGCAACGTCACGCCCATCCCGCGCACGGTGGGGTTTGCCGAGGCCGCGGCGTTCTCGCTCGCCACCCTGACGGCGTGGCGCATGGTGACCACGCGTGCGCAGGTGAAGGCCGGCGAGGAGGTGCTCATCTGGGGGATCGGCGGCGGGGTGGCCCTCGCGGCGCTGGCCATTGCCAAGGCGCGCGGCGCGCGGGTCTGGGTGACGTCGAGTTCCGACGAGAAGCTGGCAAAGGCGCGTGCCCTGGGCGCCGACGTCACGATCAACTACCGCACCGACGACGTGGCGAAGGTGGTGCGCGCGCAGACGCAGAAGCGCGGCGTCGACGTGGTGATCGACTCGGTGGGCGAGGCCACCTGGGCGCAGTCGTTGGGGTCCCTGGGCCGACGCGGCCGGATCGTGACCTGCGGCGGCACGAGCGGCCCCATGCTCCAGACCGACGTGCGCCGGCTCTTCTGGAACCAGTGGACGATCATGGGCTCGACGATGGGCACGGAGGCCGAGTACGCGGCGATCGCGGCGGAGTTCACGGCGGGCCGGTTGCGGCTCCCGGTGGACTCGGTGCACGCGCTGGCCGATGGGCGTGCGGCGTACGCGCGGCTCGAGAGCGGCCAGCAGTTCGGCAAGGTCGTGCTCCAGGTGGCGGAGTAGCGCGGTGTCCGACGAGTCGGCGAACAAGGCGCGCTTCGAGCTGGTGGAGGAGCGCGCGATCGCCGCGGCGCATGCGCGGGGGGAAACCGTGCAGTGCCCCCGCTGCGACGTGCCCATGTCGTCGCGCGCCATCGGGGGCGGTTCCTTCGGGTTGGGCTACGCGCGCCGCCGCGAGTGGCTCCTCTGCCCGCAGTGCCGCCGGTCGGTGCTGTTCGACACGAAGCGGGGGACCCGCAACTGAGGGAGGCGGGTAGTCGTCATGGTGGAGAGGCCGCGCGTCGTGCGTGGCCGGCGCCACCCCGTTCTCCCTTCCGGCTCACGTGACCCGAACCATCCGCCGCACCCTCCGCGCGTCCGTTGTCGCGCTGGTCGTCGCCGCGTCCGCCTCCGTCAGCGCGCCTCGGTTGCGCGCGCAGGCCGCGGACACCCCCACCACCTTCGATCGGGCGGGGCTCATCCCCGTCATCACCCACAACTACGCCGACCGGCTCGGCCTGCGCCCGCCGGGCTGGCGCGTGCAGGGCGACTACCGCGAAGTGCGCGTGTTGAAGGGTGAGCGCGAGTCGTACGCGCTCGTGGTCAGCCAAGCCGATGGCACGACCGAGCGCCTGCCGCTCGACGCCGAGCAGTTCGAGTCGCTCCGGCTCGAGGTGGAGACGCGCGTGGGGGTGCTCTCGGGTGGCGCCGCCGCTGCGCCAGCGTCGCCCGCAACGACCGCATCGCCCGCAACACCCGCGGTGGGCGCCGCAACGGGAACCGCGACCGCAGCGGCCGTTCCGGCTGCATCGACCGCGGCTGCACCGGCCGTCGCACCCAGCGTTGCGGGAACGACACCGGCCCTGCCGGGCGCACCCGCCACCTACGCCTACCGCGCCGAGGAACCGTCCAAGCCCGACGGCGGCGAGTTCGCGCGGAACCAGCTCGTGCTGGGGGCCGTGCTCTACGGCC
>JANLSF010000883.1:0-5477 GCA_031362285.1 Gemmatimonadota bacterium
GCTACGAGCACTGCACCGTGCTCACCCCGGCGCTCATCAAGCGCATCAAGGCGCTCGGTGCGATCGCCACGCCGTTCGCGAGCTACGTGTACTTCCACGGCGAGAAGATGGGGGAGTATGGGGCGGCGCGGACCGAGCGGATGTTCCCCATGCGCTGGTTCCTCGACGCCGGCATTCCCGCCACCATGGGGAGCGACTACCCGCCGGGACCGTTCGAGCCGATGATGGCCCTCACCTCCATGCTCACCCGCACCGACATCCGCGGCACCGTGTGGGGCGCGAACCAGCGGATCACGCTGGCCGAGGCGCTCACGGTCCTCACCGTGAACGGCGCCTACGCTTCGTACGAGGAACGGCTCAAGGGGAGTCTCACCGTGGGGAAGCTCGCCGACCTCGTGGTGGTGGGGCGCGACCTGCGCACCACGCCCCCCGCCGAGCTGGTGGACGTGAAGATCGAGCGCACGATGGTGGGCGGCCGCTGGGTGTACGAGTCGTAGCCATGGCCGCGCGTCCGTACATCCTGGCGGAGTGCACCTGGGAGCTGGTTCGTGGCTCGACGTACGAGGTGGCGGTGCTGCCGTGGGGGGCCACCGAGGCGCACAACCGGCACCTGCCGTACGCCACCGACACGATCGAGGCCGACGCGGTGGCGGCGGGCGGGGCGGCGCGCGCGTGGGAGGCGGGTGCCAGGGTGCTCGTCCTCCCCGCCATCCCGTTCGGCGTGCAGACCACGCAGCGCGAGGTGGCCTTCTGCATCAACATGAACCCGACGACGCAGGCGGCCATCCTGCGCGACGTGATGCAGACGGTGGCCACGCACGGGGTGAAGAAGCTCGTGATCCTCAATGGCCACGGCGGCAACGACTTCAAGCAGATCATCCGCGAGGTGCAGCCCGGCTCGGGCCTCCTGCTCGCGCAGGTGAACTGGTGGCTGCTCGGCCAGAGCGCCGCGCACTTCGCCGAACCGGGCGATCACGCGGGGGAGCTGGAGACGAGCGTCATGCTGCACCTCGCGCCCGGCATCACGCGCCCCGTGAACGAGGCCGGACCGGGGCGTGCGCGACGCTCACGCGTGCGCGGCTTCCGCGAGGGATGGGCGTGGACCCCACGCCATTGGGTGCAGGTCACCGACGACACGGGGGTCGGCAATCCCGCGCTGGCCACCGCCGAGAAGGGCGCCGCCTTCCTCGACGCCGTCACTCGGCAGTTCGGGGAGTTCCTCGTCGAGCTGGCCGCCGCAGATCCGGCGCAACTGTACGAACCGTAAGCGCGTCGTCAGGGCGTGCGCCATCGCGCGTGCGCGGTTGTTCGTCCCGTCACCCATCCGTCCCATGTCCATGGTCGCCACGGTCGTCGTCGCCCTCGTCGCCCTCATTCACGTCTATATCCTCGTCCTCGAGATGTTCCTCTGGGACACCCCCACCGGTCACCGCGCCTTCGGCCTGACACCGGAGCGGGCCGCCGCCAGCAAGGTGCTCGCGGCCAACCAGGGGCTCTACAACGGCTTTCTCGCCGCCGGGCTGTTTTGGGGACTGTTGCAGGGCGACGCCGGACGCCCCGTGAAGCTCTTCTTCCTCGCCTGCGTGCTGGTGGCGGGGCTCTACGGCGCCGCCACCGCCTCGCGGAAGATCCTGTACGTGCAGGCGGTGCCGGCGGCGGTCGGTCTGGCGCTCCTGCTCCTCACCTGACGGCCGCCTTGATGATGCCGTAGGTGGACGGTGCGCGGTCGAACGGTCCCACGAAGTAGACGCGCGCGCCTTCCTGCAGGCGCATCATGGGCGCGAGGAAGGCGATCGCGATCTGCTCGCCCTCCAGCGTGACGAGCCGCCAGCCACTGTCCACGCGGGTGAGGATGCCGTCCACGGCGCGCACGCCACCCACGGCGCGCACTCGGAACGATGCCAGTTCGAAGATCCGCGCGCCGCGCGGCCCGGCGTCGGCCGCGCAGTCGAAGGTGACTCGCCCGCGCACCACGACCTCGATCCCGGTCAGGCTGCGCAGCAGCTCGGCGTCCGCCCCCTGCGGCACGACCGGATCACCGGCGGCCGGGAACACCGCCAGGGTGGCCATCGGCTCGCTCCCCACGAGGCGGACCACGCCGCGCAGCGTGTCACTCGCCACGGCGATGCCGGGCGCCGCGCCCGTCCCCGGGGCACGGCATCCCACGCTCGCCATCACGGCGAGCAGCAGGCCCACCACTCCTTGCGCGCGTCTCGTCATTGCAGCCTCGTGATCGCGATGCGTATCGTGCCCGGTGTCGTGCCGTCGCCGGCAATGGAACGCAGGCTGATCAGCTGGTTCTGCGCCGGCGTGCCCTGCAGCTCGAAGTACATGTGCGCGCCCCCGCGGAGTGCCGTCACGCGCTGCGCGAACGCGCCCCAGCCGAGCACGGTCGGGGCGATCGGAAAGGTCGTCGGGTAGCGGCCAGACCACGCCGGCTGCGCATGGAGCCCAGCGTAGATGTCGCGCAGGTTCCACGTGGCGAAGCCGATGTCGGCGCTCGCGCCCGCCAGGCCCGGGTAGTCGTCGGCGTAGAGGGCGAGTCCCCAGCCCCCGATGAGCTGGTCGATCGGCACGCCGGCCTGCGCCGACAGGTTGGTCACCCCCACCGACGTGGCATTCACGAGTCCCGTCAGGAAGGCGTTCTCGCTCACGGCATATCGGTCCATGGCGTACCGCACCAACGACCAGGTGGTCTGGTAGAAGACGCTCCCCGACTGCCCCGAGCCATCGCCATACGGTGACCAGTTCCACGGCTGCGTCAGCTTCGGCAGGATCTCGTCGAAGTGGCGGCGCATCCCCCACGAGGGGCGGTGCGTCGCGTCGCCGGCCAGGCAGGTCGCATCGCCGAGCGCGAAGTCGCAGAAGAGGCCATTGGCGGCGGCGGTCCCGAAGCCGCGGTTCGCCTTCCACGGCGTGTTGTGCATCCGGCTCCGCACCCACCCTTCCTCGGCGTGCCGCGCCGTGCCCTCCTCCAGCCACGACGCCTCGAACGAAGGCGCCCCGTTGGCCACGCGCGAGGCCATCGAGATGATGTGCTTCACCTCGTGCGCCACCGTGCGCCCCATGAAGGCGAACCAGCCGTCGGGCGACGCCGTGGAGTTCACGTTGGGCGTGGCCGTCGTGGGCACGTTGCCGTAGAAGTACTCGCCCAGGTTGCTCCCGTAGAGGCCAGGGCCGCGCGTGAACTGGTCGCACGCGGTCACGTAGGCCGCCGCCCCGCTGCCATTCAGCCGCTGCGTGAACACCATGTGCACCTTGCCGTCGCCGTCGGTCTGGGCATCACGTCGGAGCGGGTCGCCGAACGTCGCGCTGTCCGACGCGTACTGCTCCGAGTCGAACTGCTGGCCGATCCGCTGGTACGAGGTGGCCAGCGCCGGCAACGAGGCTGACTGCAGCGTGTTGGCGCTGTCCTCCCAGATGATCGACCGCGTGCCGACGTAGATCGCCTTCCCGCGGACCACCTGCGAGCTGTCGCTGCACCCGACCGTGAAGGTGAAGTACGTGCTGCGCATGTCGCCCAGCGCCACGGCGCGCCCCGCCCCCGTGGCCACGCGCGCATTCATCGTGATGCCCCGTGGCCGCGCCGTCGCGAACCACTGGCGCTCCCGCTCGAGGAAGGCGTAATGCGCGGCGTCCTGCCGCCGCTGCTCGGCGCTCCGCGGGTCGGTGGGCACGGTGCCCTGCTGCAGGCCCTGCGCCGGCGTCGGGTCGGGCGCGAGGCCGGTGGGGTTGCCGCCCACGTCCACGTCCGTGAGGGTGTTGGCGCTGGTGGCATTGCTGAACACCGCCACGAGATAGCGCGCCGGCGTGGCGCTCACCGCCAGCTCCGTGCACGCGGCCGTGGTCACGTCCGGTGACACCCAGGCCTGCCCCACGGGAATCGTCCGCGCGATGCCTTGGAGGGTGGTGGCGAACAGCGCGCTCGGCCCCACCCGTGTCCGCACCCGAACCCCTACCGCCCCGGACATCGCGCAGGGCACCACGAAGGACACCTGGGTGACCGTGGCCGACACCACCGGCGCGAGCACGCCCTGCACCGTCACCGTGTCGTTGGCAATCGTGGCGTCGAAGCCCGCACCCGTGATCGTCGCGATGGCCCCCGGCACCAGCGTCGCCGGCGACACTCCCGTGATGAGCGGCGCCACGAGCGAGGTCACGGCGGCGGTGCCGATCACCCCCGACGCCGTTGCGGAGATGGTGGCACTCCCCACCGTCAGCGCCGTCGCGAGGCCGGTCGCGCTCACGCTGGCCACCAGTGGCGCATTGGAACTCCACGTCACCGCTCGCGCGAGCACGCTGCCGTTCACGTCCTGCACGACCGCGGTCAGCTGCTGCGTGAGGCCGACCGTCAGCACCGGCGCGCCCGGCGACACGGTCACGGTGGCCACCGCCGGAGCCTGCGGCGGCGTCGCGCCGCCGCCGCCACAGGCCGCGAGCACGAGCAGGGCGGCGCACGCGAGCCCACGCCGGCCGCGCGTGGCGCGCAACGACGACGATCTCGGAGTCCCGGCGGGCTGGGCGGTCACCCATGCAGTATGCCGCGCGCCCGCCGCGAAGTCGAGGCACCGGCCCCATCGTGCGAAATGCGCCACTCCAGCTAGCTTCTCTACCATGCCGCGCATCGACACCGCGCGCCTGACGCTCCTCCCCGCGTCGGCGGCGCACCTGCAGGCGGATCTCGAAGGACCTACGACGCTCGAGCGCGCACTCGGCATCGCGGTCCCGCCCGGCTGGCCACCGGAGCTGTACGACGCCGACGCCATCCGCTGGACGATGGCGCGGCTTGCCGAAGATCCGCACGAGCGCGACTGGCTCATGTACTACGTCGTGCGGCGCGTCATGGACGGCGCCCCCGATCTGCTCATCGGCGTGTCGGGCTTCAAGGGAGCGCCCGACCCCTCCGGCACCGTGGAACTCGGCTACGGCATCCTCCCGGCCCACCGGCGCCGCGGCTACGCCACCGAGGCGGTCCTCGGCCTCGTGGGCATCGCCTTCAACACGCCGGGGGTGCGCCTCGTGATTGCGCACACGCTCACCACGCTCGCCCCCTCGATCGGCGTGCTGACCAAGGCCGGCTTCCAGTTCGCGGGCGAAGCCGAGGATCCCGATGCCCCGCCCGGCAGCACCGTCGTCCGCTACGAACTCGCGCGCGCGCGGTAAGACCGGCATCTTTGACCGTGCTCCGCAGGCCCGCTGCCGCGCATCCGCTCCCCCAGTCGCCTCCCTCATGAAGATGCTCCCCCTCGCCCTCGCCGCCCTCCTCCTCGTGGGCGCGCGTCCCATCAACCGCGATGCCGAGCGCGACCGGTGGCGGGCGCAGGCGGCCAAGGTCACGATCATCCGCGATGACTGGGGCATTGCGCACGTGAAGGGCCCCACCGACGCCGATGCCGTGTTCGGGATGATCTACGCGCAGGCCGAGGACGACTTCAACCGGATCGAGGTGAACTACTTGAACGCCATCGGGCGCCGCG
>JANLSF010000898.1:0-3160 GCA_031362285.1 Gemmatimonadota bacterium
CGCGGCGCCCAGCCGGCGCGATCAAGGCCTCGGGTACGGCGCCCGCCGCCACGGTGACGGGCGTGTCGGGTGGCCCAGGCACGCACACGGTCGAGAAGGGGGAGACGCTCTGGGGGATCGCCCAGCGTTACCTGAACGACCCCTATCTGTGGCCGGAGATCTACCGGATCAACACCGACGTCGTGGAGGATCCGCGCTGGATCTACCCCGGCGAGAACCTGAAGCTGCCGGGCGCGTCCGCGCCGGCGACGGTCGGTCCGGTGCAGGTCGCAACGCCCAGCGTGCTGGCGCCACCGGCCGCGCAGCCGGCGGCACAGCAGGTGGAACTGGAACCGGAGCCGCCGGAAGGGTCGACGGTGTTCTCGAATTTCCGGCGTGCCAGCGGGACCTCGCGGAAGCAGGCGTTGCTGGTCCGCCCCTCGCCGATCGTGCGCTCGGGCGAGTTCAACAGTGCGCCGATCGTGACGGTGGCCAACGGGCCGGCGTGGTCGGGCCGCGTGCTCGACGCCCTCACGGGCAATTCGATCGGGGCGGACCGGCGTGACCGCGCCATCCAGCTCGCCGAGCTGGTGAGCATCAACCCGCCGTCGGGCACGCCGCCGCAGGTGGGCACGCGCTACCTCGTGATCCGCCAGGGCCCGACCGTGGTCGGCCTCGGGGCGATCGCGATCCCGACGGGCGTCGTCGAGGTGGAGCAGGTCGAGCGCGGCAAGGCGCCGGTGGCGCGCGTGACCAACATCTACGATGCACTGAAGAGCGGGCAAGGGCTCATCCCCTTCGAGCGGGCGCGACTCGATTCGGCGGCCCGGCCGACCCCCGTCGCCAACGGTCCCACCACGACGGTGTCGTGGGTCCTCGCGGATCCCGTGCTGGCCACGCTGCAGGCGTTCATCGTGCTGAACCCGAAGGGAGTCGGGGCGGTGCGGCCCGGCGACGTCTTCGCGATCATCCGGCCGTCCGCGCCGACGGTGGGCGGACCGACGATGCCCGAGGAGACCATCGCGACGGCGCAGGTCGTCCGCGTGACGCCCCAGGGCATCACGGCCGTGATCACCGGGCAGAAGACCGGTGCCATCCGAGAAGGGTCGCCCGCGCGCCTCGCCGCACGCATGCCGGGGTCGTGATCGCACCACCGCACCGGGACGACTTCCTCTTCCATCGTACATGACGCCCTCACGACGCATCCTCGTGACGGGGGGAGCCGGCTTCATCGGCTCCACCGTCGCGGACCTCCTGGTTGCCCAGGGCCACGCGGTTACGGTCCTCGACAATCTCTCCAGCGGAAAGCGCGCGCAGGTTCCGGCGACGGCGACCTTCATCGAGGCCGACGTGACGTCGACCGAGGCGGCGCGCGTCGTCAAGGACGGGCAATTCGACGCGATCTGCCACCTGGCCGCACAGATCGACGTGCGGAAGAGCCTGGCGGACCCCGCCTTCGATGCGCATGTCAACATCATCGGCGCGCTCAACCTGCTGCAGGCCGTGAAGGAGGCCGGGGCGACGACGCGCGTGGTGTTCGCCTCGACGGGGGGCGCGATCTACGGCGACTTCGTGACGCCCCCGAACATCGAGACCTACGCGAAGGACCCCGACTCGCCGTACGGCATCGCCAAGCTCGCGGTCGAGCACTACATGGCGTACTTCGCGCGGGTGCATGGGGTGCCGACGGCCGTGCTGCGGTACGCGAACGTGTACGGCCCGCGCCAGGATCCGCACGGCGAGGCCGGCGTCGTGGCCATCTTCTGCGGCCGGATCTTCGCCGGACGGCCGGTGACCGTGTTCGGGGACGGCCTGCAGACTCGTGACTACGTGTACGCGGGAGACGTCGCGCGCGCCAACCTGATCGCGGCCACCACGCCGCTCCCGCCGATGAAGCAGCTGGACGTGCGCGCCTGGAACATCGGGACCTCGATCGAGACGAACGTGATCGAGCTCGCACAGGCGATCATGCGGGTCAGCGGACGCACGGTGCCCATCGAGCACGCGCCGGCGAAGGCGGGCGAGGCGCGCCGCTCGTCGGTGGCCATTGCCAAGGCCGCCGCGGAACTCGGCTGGGCGCCCACGCACTCCCTGAACGACGGACTCGCCGAGACCTATCGCTGGTTCGCCTCGCAGGCCGGCACGCCCTGATGCCGCTCCTCCCGGCGCAGGTCGGTGGGGCGATTCCCGGCAGCCCGATCGAACTGCTGACCGGCAGCGGCGCCACGGAGCGGGTCGTGCTCGCCATCCTCGGCGTGCTCTCGCTCGTCAGCTGGGGAATCATGCTGGCCAAGTGGGTCGAGTACCGACGCTCGCAGGGCGCCGCCGCGCGATTCCTCGCCGAGTTCGGGGCGGTGGAGCGGGTGGAGGGTGCGGCGGGGCTCGCCCGCCGCCTGCCGCCATCGCCCTACACGCGCATCACCGAACGCGCGGTGCAGTTCCTCACGTCCACGCGGCCGTCGGGCAACGCGCCCACGGCCGCCGCGTCGGCCATGTATTCGAGCGGCCAGGTCGAGGCGCTGCGCGAGTTGCTCGATGCCGAAGCCATGGCGGAGCGCGACGCGCTCGCCCGCTGGGTCCCGGCGCTGGCGTCGATCGGTTCGGTGTCGCCCCTCATCGGCCTCCTCGGCACGGTGCTCGGCATCATCAACGCCTTCCTCGGTCTGGCGAGCAAGGGCTCGGGGTCGATCAGCGCGGTTGCGCCCGGCATTGCCACCGCGCTCGTGGCCACGGCGGCGGCCCTCACCGTCGCCATTCCGGCATCGTTCGCCTACAACATCTTCGCGAATCGGCTCAATCGGTTCGAGCGCGAGCTGGAGGGCTACGGGTCGGAGCTGATCGCCCTGCTCGCGCGCGAGGGGCGCCTCTAGCATGGGCCGACGCCGGCGGGGTGAGGGCACGCCGCTCAACGCCGAGATCAACGTCGTGTCGCTGATCGACGTCATGATGCTGCTCATGATCATCTTCATGATCACCGCGCCCATCATGCAGGGCGGGGTGGACGTGCAACTGCCCCGCGCCGAGGCCCGGCCACTGGAGCCGAAGGGAGGGCTGGCGGTGACCGTGAACCGGCAGGGCCAGATCTTCGTGGACGAGGCGAAGCTGACGCTGGCCGAGTTTCGCGCGGCCTTCAAGTCGCTGGCGGCCGAACGCGGCTCCGGCGGCGTGTACCTGCGCGCCG
>JANLSF010000914.1:0-12786 GCA_031362285.1 Gemmatimonadota bacterium
GCCGACCCGGTCCATCTTGTTGACGAACGCCAGCCGCGGGACCTTGTACTTGTTGGCCTGGCGCCAGACTGTCTCGGATTGCGGCTGCACGCCACCCACCGCGCAGTACACCATGCACGCTCCGTCGAGCACGCGCATCGAACGCTCGACCTCGATCGTGAAGTCGACGTGCCCGGGCGTGTCGATGATGTTGATGCGGACCTCGGGACCCGACCCCGTCTTGTCGCTCTGCCCGTGCCGCTGCCAGAAACAGGTCGTGGCCGCCGACGTGATCGTGATGCCGCGCTCCTGCTCCTGCTCCATCCAGTCCATCGTGGCCGCACCGTCGTGCACCTCGCCGATCTTGTGCGACTTCCCCGTGTAGTAGAGGACGCGCTCAGTCGTCGTGGTCTTCCCGGCGTCGATATGCGCCATGATGCCGATGTTGCGGTAGTGCTGGAGCGGGGTCGTGCGTGGCATGATCTCGACTCGTTGCTGAAGTGGCGCGCCTCTCGCGCACCACGAGGTCTTCTTGAGTGAACAACACCAACAAAAACGCGGCTGGACCAGGTCGCCTCGCATGCGAGGCCGGTATCCATCCGCTGCCGCCGGGTGCACTCGCCACTGGTGCGCGGGTGGGGACTCGAGGCGCGTCAGTTCGTGCAACCACTTGCGAGAACTGACGTTGAGTTGTCTCTCCCGACCCGTTCCGATGCGTGCCGCGACGGGCGAGCACAGGTTCTGGGGGAGCAAGGCAAAGTAGCGGGCCGTATGGGGTCAAGTCAACTCCCAGTGTCCGACCTCTTCAGGGTCTCGCAAAGCCCGGCCCCTCCAGGAAGCCGAGCGCCGTCCGGGGCCCCCACTCCTTCCTTATGGGGACCAGAAGACCCGCCCGCCGCATGCGGGGACCGCCATGCGTGGCACGGTGACCCGTCCGAGGCCCTCCGGCGAGCCCCGCTGCCGCCACCGGCTCGGTGGGACCAGCGCAGGCCGGCATTCGATCCCGCCGAGACGGCCTCGTGGTTCACGTCCGGACAAGCGACGGCCCCGGTCCGATGAATCGGACCGGGGCCTCCCGCCCAACCCCCGAGGAGTGAGGGCCGGCGACGCTACACCGAAACGGTGACTACTTGGCGCGCTTGCGACGGCTGCCCACGGCGAGGACGCCGAGGAGGCCGGTGCCGAAGAGCGCGAACGACGCCGGCTCCGGGAGCTGCGTGAACGAACCGACCACGTCCTGGAAGTCCTTGTCACCACCGAGCGCGTTGTCCTCACCACCGATCCAAAGGCGATCGAGCGGATTCATGTCCAGCACACCACCGGCAGCCGACGGCGAGCCCGCCACCCCGGCCGAGAAGACGGCGAACTGGCTCGTCGCAGCGCTCCCCGCGCACGCCGCCAGCGTCACGGCGACGGTCTGGCAGGACGCGCCGTCCGAGAAGTAGAGGCTCACGTTGCCGAACACCGACGGGCCGGGGGCGAAGGTCGACATCCAGAAGCCCCACTTTGCCGTCGTCGTGAACGCCTGGCTGCTGCCCGCTGCGCCGGTGAACTCCGTCATCACGCGCTGGCCCGAGCCGTTGAACGTGAAGTAGCCGATACGCGGGCCGAACGGGACGCTGTTCGCGAAGCCGGCGATGCGACCGTAGAGGTCGAAGCGGTACTCACCAGCCTCGACGAGGAAGCCGGACCGCGTGTTCGCGGTGCCGCCACCCAGGAACGCGCCACGCGTCCCCGAACCCGTCAGCTGCTGGGCCGCCGTCAACGGCAGGATGCCGCTCGGCACTTCGTTGCTGCACCCCGCGTTGGTCGCAACACCCATCAGCACGGCGCCGATGTTGCAGACGTTCGGACGACCCGACGTCACCGCGACGTTGTCCTGCGAATTGTTGTTCCAGAACGCGCCGCTGCCGGTGTTGCCCGGCGTCGGAGCGGCGTACCACGTCTGCGCGCTCGCAGCGGTGGTGGCCAGAATGGTCGCCGCAGCGGCCAGCCCGACTCGAATCGAATTCCCAATGCGCATCTTTGTTCTCCTCGTTCGGTGAGCGTCGGGTCGAGCGGATGGCCTGCAGTTGGTGCAAGCCTCGCTTCCCGATGCCTTACTTGGCAGGTTCCGTACCGCGAACCGCGTCCACCACCCGTCACCGCACAGAACCGTCTAACTCTAACTGATTGAACAGGTTACGCGCGAATATCAGTCGCCAGCCGCTGCCACGGATCGCCGCCAAATGCCGCATCGTTGCAACGACGCAACACCGCCATGCAGCAGACCGAGCCGCTCAGGGCTCCGCAGCGCGAATTGCCGGATTCTCCAGGGCCGGACGCGACGCCAGCACCACCGGCCCCCGACCACGCCCCCCCTCCACCGTCGCCGCGTGCCCCTTGGAACGCGTCGCCCAGAACGACCCGAGCCCCAGCATGAGCAGGGCAACCGACCCCGTCAGCACCTGCAGCATGCACTTGCCCGACGTGATCATGAACGCCATCTGGCGGTCCGGCGGCACGGCCTTTCGCAGTTGCAGGAGGTCGAGCGCGAACACCCCCATCATCCCCACGTACACGAGCGCCAGCACCAGCGAGATCACGCCGACCGCCTGCAGCACGCGCCGATGGGCGAACATCAACCCCAGCACCGCGAACATCGCCAGCGAGATCGCCCCGGTCATGATCGTCGGTGCGACGTTCACCATCAGGCCGAAGCGCCACTGGATGCTGCCCAGCTTCGGCGGCATCACCGCTGCCATCAGGTCCAACGCCGGCGACACCAGGAACAGTCCGCAGACGGCGTAGAGCGCCAGCCCAAGGGCGCGGCCGTTGCGGCCATCAAAGAGCTTCTCGATCGTGATCATCGGAGGTCGGAGCTGGTGGCCGGACCGCACGCGGTCCGGGAGGGGTGAGGACGCGCCGTCACGACGCCGTCGCCGGCTTCGGGAGCACGCGCGTGACCTCGGGGATGTACTGCTGTGCCGCGCTTTGCGCGAGTCGGTCGGCCTGTTCCGCCGTCGGCAGCACCTTGCGCAGGGCCACGGCCAGCGGCTGCGTCGCCTTGCCGTCGGGGGCCAGCGGGATCACCAGGCGCACCAGCGCCTCCTCGGTGCGCCCCGTGAGGGCCGCATCGCGCATCAGTTCCCACTTGACCCGGTACTCGCTCGATTCCACGCGGCCACGTCCCTGGTACCAGTAGTACACGAGCGCCCGCGCTGCCCCCTTCCCCAGCAGGTAGCGGTTCACCGGGTACCCGATGCCGTTCACCACGACCGTCACCACGCCCTGGGTCATCGGCTCCCAGCCGGCGCCCGGCAGGCAATTCTTGGGCGAGTGGATCGACTTCCCCTGCCGCTGGTAGTCGTAGTAGCCGACGTACAGCGACATCACGTCGAGCGTGTCCCGCCGGAACACCCGCATCAGGTAGTTCGACATCCCCGCCACGCGCTGCTGTTCGGCGTCGATCGTGACGTCCTTCGACGGCAGCCCCTCGAACCCGCGGGACAGCGTGGCCAACGGCTCCGCCAACGGCGCCACCAGCTGCTCGCGCTGCCCGACCACGAGCACGCAGCCCGCGACGAGCACCGCGGCCGGCATCCATCCGACCCAGCGCGCCGTCATGCCGTCGCCCCGGCGACGTCGGCGTCCGGCGCGTCGTCGCTCGTGTCGTCGCTCGTGTTGTCGCTCACGTCCGCCGGCAGCGGCTTCACGATGTCCTCGGCCTTCCCCATCATCCACGCGATGCTCCCGAGGATCGTGAGCGAGATGACGAACATCGCCCAGCCCTCGGTCGTGTGCATGAAGCCATCCGCGAACTCGGGGCCCACGAACAGCACGAGGAAGCCGGTCAGGAAGATGCGCACGCCATTGATCAGCACCGCCACCGGAATCGCCACGGCCACCAGCGCCGCCCGCGAGAACGGAAAGCGCAGGCCCACGCCACCCGCCAGCACGGCGATCGAGATCAGCGCCGTGAGGGACCGCAGCCCGCTGCACGCCTCGGCCACGAACAGCTCGTGGCCCGGCACGCGAATCACGTTGCCCGCCAGCAGCACCGGAATGTCGCGTGCCTTCAGCAACGCCGCTCCGATCGACGACGCCTTGAACTGCAACGGCAATGCGATCGCATTGAGGATGAGCTCCGGCAGGGGCACCGCGAGCGCGAACAGCGACACCGGCAACCACCAGTGGATCAGTTGGCGTCCGCCCCACCGCGAGACCACGAGCCCGGCCGCGGCGATGAGCATCGACGCCTTCATGGTGAACAGTTCCGCGGCGAGCCCCGACGCGTAGCGCACGAGCACCGCCGCCACCAGCAGGGTCACCCCGAACACGAGGTTCGGCTTGGCCCCCACCCGGATCCCCGACTTCCACGCCAGGTAGACCGCCACCGGCGCCAGCAACAGGCCATGGCCGGCCTCGGGGTTCGACCACCAGTCGCCGGCGAGCAGCGCCGCCGGCTTCGCGAACAGGAACGCGAACGCCGCACCAGCCACCCCGAGGGGGAGCCACTCGGCGCGCGTCGCAGGCGCGTCAGACGTGATCGAGGCGGGGAGGGCCGAAGCGGTCATGCAGGCAGGAACTCCGTTTGGGAGACGGACACACGAAGAGCAACCCTCGTGCCACGGCGACGTGCCGGAATCTCGCCGCCGGCACCTTCGCCTACAAGCCGGGCCCGCGCGTCGAAACACGACGCCCCATCCGCACACAGGTTGCGGACGGGGCGTCGGTCACCAGCGTGGCGCCGATGCTACCAGCGGTAGTGCGCGAACGCCTTGTTGGCTTCGGCCATGCGGTGCGTGTCTTCCTTCTTCTTCACGGCATTGCCTTCACCCTTCGAGGCGGCAATCACCTCGGCGGCGAGCTTCTCGGCCATCGACTTCTCGTTGCGGTCGCGCGAGAAGGAGATCAGCCAGCGCATCGCCAGCGCCGTGCGACGATCGGGACGCACCTCGACCGGCACCTGGTACGTGGCACCGCCGACGCGGCGCGACTTCACCTCGACCGCCGGCTTGAGGTTCGTCAGCGCCTGCTTGAACACGGTGACGCCGGGCTGCGACGTGCGCGACTCGACGAGATCCATCGCGCCGTAGAAGATGCGCTCGGCGGTGGCCTTCTTGCCGGCGAGCATCATCACGTTCATGAACTTGCTCACGGTCTGGCTGTCATAGCGGGAATCCGGGAGGATCGTGCGCTTGACGGCCTTCTTTCGACGGCTCACTTCTTGCCTCCTGCGGCGCCGGGCTTCGGCTTCTTGGTGCCGTACTTCGACCGGCTCTGGTTGCGGCCATTGACGCCCGACGCATCGAGCGACCCACGCACGATGTGGTAGCGGACGCCCGGGAGATCCTTCACGCGGCCACCACGCACGAGCACGATCGAGTGCTCCTGCAGGTTGTGGCCCTCGCCGGGGATGTAGGCGGTCACCTCGAAGCCGTTGACGAGGCGGACACGCGCGACCTTGCGCAGCGCCGAGTTCGGCTTCTTCGGGGTGGTGGTGTAGACACGCGTGCAAACCCCCCGCTTCTGCGGGTTGGACTTGAGCGCGGGCGCCTTTTCCTTGGCGACGACGTCGCGGCGTGCAAGCCGGACGAGTTGGTTGATCGTGGGCATCGGCGAGAATTTCGAGGTGCTTCGGATGACAGACATCCCGCCGAGCGCGGTGCCACCTCAGGTGGCGCCGTTCGGGGGAAGCACAGATATTTATCGGCTAAGGCGCGGCTGGTCAAGTCGTTGCCCCGTGGAGCCTCACCGCGTCTGCTCAGGCAGTGCCGAGACTCCGCGGGCCAATGGCGGCTTCCGCCCTCCCCCTGCGGGGCTCCTCCCGCGTACTTTCGCGCCTTCCCCCTCGCGCGCCGCCGTGACCTTGCCCACCCTGCCCATTCTCCGGGCGTTCGCGACCAGCCTGATCCTGATCCTGTCGGCGGCCCTCGTTCCGGTGGGCGCGCAGGCCCGGCCCGCCGGCGTCCCGACCCGCCTGGGATTCGTCGTCCAGCCGCCGAGCACCGTGTCCGGCGGTTCGCGCATCCGCCCGCCCATCCGGGTCGCCATCCTCGACTCGGCCGGTGCGCAGGCGAGCGCCTCCGATTCGGTCACGCTGGCCCTGCTGCGCGGCCCCGAGGGCGGCTCCGTCGCGGGTCGCCTCACCGTCGCGGCCATCAATGGCGTCGCCACCTTCGATTCCGTCACCCTCAACCTGCGCGGCACGTACACCCTGCTCGCCACGACGCAGCTGCAGGGGGTGGCCAGCGCCACCAGCAACGATGTCGGCGTGCAGCCGGGGCCGGCGGCGCGCCTCGGGTTCCGCCTCCAGCCGACCAACCTCGCCCGGGGCGACGTGTTCCTCCGCCCCGCCCAAGTGGTGGTGCAGGACTCCGGGGGCAACTTCGTGGGCGGAGTGAGTGGATGGCCGGTCACGGTCACGGTCGCGGCGGGTGCCGCGCCGGTGTCCGTCACGGGAACGCTCACGCAGCCGACGGCCGGCAGCTCGGCCGTCTTCCGCGACCTCAAGTTTCCGCAGGCCGGTGAGGGGCTGACGCTGACCGCCACCACGAGTGCGCCGGGCATCATTCCGGCCACGAGCGCACCATTCGCGGTCCGGGAGCCGGGTCCGCCCGCGCGCCTGCGTATCGCCGTGTCGGTCGGCAACCAGGTGGCCGGCGCCCTCCCAACGGCACCGACCGTGCAAGTGGCCGTCCTCGACTCCGGCGGCGTCTGGCTGCCCAAGGGAGCGCCCGGAACACCGGCGATCGTGCTCATCGGCGGAAGCGCATCCACGCTGCGGGTTTCGCTCGCTCCGGCGCTCACCGGCGGCTCGTGGCGCTTTTCGCCGAGCTTCGCGCGGGCCGGCACGTACCGGCTGATCGCGACCATCTCGTCGGGACTCAAGCCCGACACCTCGGCGCCGTTCTCCATCGGCGTGGGCGCGGCCCACCGCCTCGAGGTGACCAGCGAACCGCAGTCGGCGGGCGTGGACCAGCCGATCACCCCACCCGTGCAGGTGCGCGTCGTGGACGTGACCGGCGCCCTCGTGCAGACGGCGACCGACACCCTCGTGGCCACCTTGCTGCCGCGCCCCGGCGTGGTGGGCGCGCTCGGGGGCACCGTGAGCGTCGAGGCGGTCAATGGCCTGGCCACGTTCGACAACCTGCGCGTCAATGCGCCCGGGGAGGGCTATGCGCTGATGGTGCGCTCGTCGCGCGCCCTCGTGCGCGACACGACGGTCCGATTCACCGTGGGCGCGGTGGGCGCGGTGGCGAAGCTCCGCCTGATCGGCGCCCCGCTCACGGTCGTCGCGGGCCAGGTCATCGCCCCCGCCCCCAAGGTGGTGGTGGTCGACTCCAGCGGCACCGTGGTCCGTGCGGTGAACGAGAGCATCGTCGTCACCCTGGTGGGAGGGCCGCCGGGCGCCGCGTTGCGCGGCACGAGCGATGTGGAGCTCACGGAGGGCGTCGCGACCCTGAGCAACCTGTGGATTCCGGTGGAGGGCACCGCGTACCGGATCAGCGTGAAGGCGCCGGGCCTCGCCGCCGACACCTCGCCGATGTTCGACGTCGTCACGGGTGCCGCGGCGGGGCTGCGATTCCGCGCGCAGCCGGTGCGCTACGAGTTCGGGCAGGAGATGCCGGGGGCGGTGCAGGTGGAAGTGGTCGACGCGGGCGGCAACCTCGTGCGCGAGGCCACCGACTCGATCGCGCTGTCGGTGAATCCGTTCTATCCGCTCAAGGGCGGCATGGCCGCGCGCGCCGTGGGCGGCGTGGCCACCTTCCAGAACCTGCGGATCGAGGGACTCGCGCCGGGTCGCGCGGCCACGCTCGTGGCCGCGTCGGTCGTGCAGCCGGCGCTCGCGCGCGGCACGAGCCTGCCGTTCACGTCGACACCCGGCAAGGCGGCCAAGCTGCACGTGGCCGTGGTGCCCGGGCTCGTGAACCAGGGGCAGACCTTCCAGGAGGTCGTGAAGGTCGAGGTGCGCGATGCCAACAACTACATCGTGGCCGGCGACAATTCCGAAGTGACGTTGTCGTTGGGGGAGAATCCGGGCCGGAGCACGCTGGGCGGCACGCTGCGACGCCGGGCCCGGGATGGCACCGTGGTGTTCGATGACCTCAACCTTTCCCGCCTGGGAATCGGCTACACGCTCGTGGCGAACGCCGGCGGACTCGCGGCCGACACGAGCACCGCCTTCGCGGTGGCCGGCCCGGCGTTCCGCATCATGTTCACGGAACAGCCGGCGAACGGGCTCCGCAACGGACCGGTGACGCTGGCGCTGCAGGTACAGGACTCGCTCGGGACCCCGCGCAATGCGGGGCCGGTGCCGATCACCTTCTCGCTCGCCACGAGCCCCAGTCCGCGCGCCGCGCTGGTCGGCACCCTGACCGTGACCGCGCAGCCCGCGTCGGGCGCCGCGTCGTCGCCCTCGCAGGCCCGCGTGCGCGGCTTGCGCATCACCGAGGAGGGGGTGGGGTTCGCGGTCAGCGCGAGCGCCCCCAAGTTGGCGACGGCCGTGACGGCGCCGTTCACGCTCGAGCGCCACGGGCCGGCCCGCCTGCTCGCCTTCGAGGGGACCGTCCCGGTGAGCAATCCGGGCAGCGCGATCGCGCCGAACGTGCTGGTGGTCGTCCGCGACTCGGTGGGCAACGTGGTGGAGACGTCGGCCGACCAGGTCTCGCTGGCCCTCGAACAGCACGCCGCGAGCGCCACCCTCGGCGGTCCGTTGGTCGCGGCGGCGCAGGCGGGGCGCGCGACGTTCACCGGGTTGTCGGTGAGCGCGGCCGGGACGGGCTTCGTCATGCGCGCCACGTCGCCGTCGCTCGAGGCGACGACCAGCGAGCCGTTTGCCGTCGTCGACGCGTCGGCGCCCTGCAAGCTGGCCTTCACGCAGCAACCGGTGCGCGCGACGGCCGGCACGCCGATCGCGCCCGTGCTCGCGGTCCAGGTGCAGCGCTGTGACGGCGGCCTCGTGACCGCTGCGGCCGACGAAATCGCCATCAGCCTCGGCGCGGCCACGGATGGCGCGACCCTGGCCGGCACGACGACCACGACCGCGATCGCCGGGGCGGCCAGCTTCGCCGACCTCGCCGTCAAGCGCGCCGGCGACGGGTTCACGCTCGTGGCGCGAGCCAAGGGCCTCTCGCAAGCCACGAGCGCGCCGTTCAGCGTCGTGCCCGGCGTGGCCGCCAGGCTCATCGTGCTCGACCAGCCCGAGAACGCCGTGGCCGGGCAGCCGATGCGCGGCCAGATCCGCGTGATCGTGGCCGACTCGAACGGGAACCGCGTGACCGGCGCCGCGAGCCCGATCGGCATCGGCCTCACCTGCGCCTTCAAGAGCACCTCCACCACGAAGGGGGCGATCGTCGTGGGCTTCGCCGGGGCGTTCGCCGAACCGACCGGCACCTGCGCCGCGGCCAAGGGACCGGCCACGCCGGCGCAGCGAGGCGAGGCCGCGTTCGACCTGTCCCGCTACCGGATCCGCGGCGCCGCGAGCGAGGCCCGCTTCACCTTCACGGCGGTGGGCCTGACGGACGCCGAGAGTGGGCCGTTCACCGTGGCGCCCGCCGCACCGTTCACGCTGGGCTTCGAGGGCGTGTCGACCGCCGAAGGCCGGCGCGCGAAGGTGGCGTTCGATGGCGTGCGCGTCGCGGTGCGCGATTCGGTCGGCAACGACATCGGGCAGGGCAACGACCTGATCTCGCTCGGGCTCGGCGCCGGCGGCGGTTCGCTGGGCGGGGCCAAGGAGCAGCGGACGGAGAATGGGGCGGCGACGTTCAACAACCTGTCCGTGAGCGAGGGCGGCACCGGCGTGACGCTCATTGCCTCCGCACCGGGCCTGACGAACGGCGTGAGCACGCCGTTCCCGGTCGCGCCCTACGGCAAGCCGACGCGCCTCTTCTTCCGCGTGCTGCCGAGCGTGGCGGGTCCGGACCAGAAGTTCGTGGTCCGCGTGGAAGTCCAGGACGACGTGGGGAACGTGGTGGATTCGGCGCGCACCCGGATCACGTTGTCGATCGAGAACAACCCGGGGCCGGGCGAATTGCGTGGACAAGGGCCGAATGACACCCGCCTGGGGATCGCCGAGTTCCGCGACGTGCGCATCAACCGCGTCGGCGAGGGATACTCCCTGCGGGCCACGGCGGAGGGGTATCCGGAGGCCGTGAGCGCGCCGTTCACCATCGGCACGCCCCCGGCCGTCCCCGGCAAGCCGCAGGGATCGTAGCGCGTTGCCACGGCGGCACTTGGGGCCGACGCCGGGCCTTTGCCTGGAATCGCGAGCCCGTAAGTGTCCTGCCGATACTACATTGGGAGTTCAGCGGGCCCGGCCTCACGTGGCGGCACCGTCCTTGCATGACCTTCGGCATGTACGCCTCCCGTTTGGAGCCTGCGCGTGGCTGACACGACCGCCATCCTGACGTGCCCCAAGTGCGCCACCGCGAACACGTCGGGGTCGCGCTTCTGCGGCAGTTGCGGCACCGACCTGACGGACGTGGAGGCGGCGGCGCCGGCGATGCATCCCGAGGTCGCGAAGGACGAGGTGTTGCAGCTCCTCATCGACGCCACGCTGGGCGAGTACGACATCTACGGGCTGCTCGGGCGCGGTGGCATGGCGAGCGTGTACCTGGCCCTCGACCTCGCGCTCAACCGGAAGGTGGCGATCAAGGTGATGAGCCCGGCGCTGCTGTCGGGCGACGATGCGGTGGCGCGATTCAAGCGCGAGGCGCAGACGGCCGCGGGGCTGCAGCACCCGAACATCATCCCGATCTACGCGGTGCGGCACACCGCGAAGCTCGTGTACTTCGTGATGAAGTACATCGAGGGGCGGCCGCTCGACTCGATCATCAAGGAACTCGGACCGATGCCGCTCGACATGGCGCGCCCGATCCTGTCGCAGGTGGCCAACGCGCTGCAGAGCGCACACAAGAAGGGGGTCGTCCACCGCGACATCAAGCCCGCGAACATCATGGTGGACGAGGAGGGCCAGGCGATCGTGACCGACTTCGGCATCGCCAAGGTGTCGGAGGCCAAGGGCCTGACGATGACGGGCGCGACCGTCGGCACGCCGTACTACATGAGCCCGGAGCAGTACTCGGGGACGAACATCACCGGCGCGGCGGACCAGTATTCGCTGGGGATCGTGGCGTACGAGATGTTGACCGGCAAGACGCCGTTCGTGGGCGACTCGATCATGACCGTCATGAAGGGGCACCTCATGGACGCGCCCCCGGCCCTGATCGACCGACGCGCCGACCTGCCGAAGAACGTGGCCGACACGATCATGAAGATGCTGGCGAAGGCGCCGGAGGATCGCTTCCCGGACCTCTCCGACTTCGTGAAGGCGATGGATGCGCGCGCGCTCTCGGACGACGATCCCGTGCGGACGCAGATGATCATGCTCGTCAAGACGGGCATGGAGGGCCGACCGCGGATGAGCGTGCCACTCTCTCCCGTGCCCTTGGGCAAGCGCCCGACGCCGCGCAGTGCCGGCGCGACCACGGTGGTCACGACGCCGAAGCCGAGGCCGGTGGCGGCGGCGACGACCTCGCGTGTGGCGATGCTGGCTGCCGTGATCGGGGCGTTGGTCGTGGGCGGCGGCGGCGCGGCGCTCTATTTCCGCACCCCCGCGGCGGCGCCGGTCGACAGCGCGTCGGTCGTGGTGCCGCCGGTGGCCCTCCCCGAACCGGTGCCGGCGGCGGTCGACAGCGGCGCGCTGGCCGCATCCTCGCCCGCCGTCGCCCCGCCGGCGGTCGATAGCGCCGCCAAGGCCGCGCTGGAGCCTCCCCCGGGCGAGGCGGTGGCCAAGGCCAAGGAGCCAGCGGAACGGCCGGTGGCCAAGGCGAAGAAGCCCACCGAGAAGCCGGTGAAGAAGGTGGATCCGGCGGTCGCGCCCACCGTGGACAGCAACGAGCCGGCCGACGTGGGGTTCAACGACGCCGCGGCCGCCGATGCCGGCGGCAAGAAGCCGGCGAAGAAGAAGCGGAAGCCCTAGCTGGAGAGGGCGGCGCCCGAGCGCTCCGGCGCCGTGAGCGCCAGCGCCGGGAGCGTGTCGCGAGCCTGCACGCCCTCGGCGAAGGGCCCGAGCAGGTGGACGATCGAATTGGCGTAGTAGCTGATGATCGCGCGCCCACGCTTCATCACCACGTATCCGTCGCCGCTGGCGACGAGCACCTTGCGCATGCCGAGCATGCGGAAGGCGCGCTCGAAGGTCTCCTCGATGTCGCGGTCCCCGCGCAGCACGCGCCCGTTGAGCTCCACGACGACGTCGCGCATCGCCTCCATCCGCTCGAGCAGCGCGCGCCGCGGGATGTAGTCGGCCTCGAGCGACTGGATCGCGGCACACGCCAGCGGCACGGGGGTGACGGGAATGATCGCCCCGATGCGGCGCAGCGCATCATCCGCGAGGTGCTGCACGCGCGCCAGGCGGTCGGGGCGGTCGAGCGCGAAGAGGGCGTCGCCGCCCTCGGCCGCGAACCACGGCGCGAGGGGCACCGGCTCGCCGACGGTGACCGCGGCGCGCCCGTACTTCTTGAACCGTCCCGTGGCGGCGCGCGCGACATTGCCGAGGACGTGATTGCCCACCTCGCGCAGCTGCCGGATGCGGCCCGGGCGCTTCACCCGGCCCTCGCGCGCGGCCAGTTCGAGGATGAGCGATCGGTCCTCGAGCACCCGGTCGTAGTTGATCGCCACCGGCACGATGTACATGCGCGACCGGAGGTCGGCGTCGCGCGCGACCCCGAGGATGTAGTCGAGCAGGCCGATCTTCGCGGGGAGCAACCGGCCGTCGCGGGTGAGCCCGCCCTCCGGGAAGATCCCCTGCGTGACGCCGTTGCG
>JANLSF010000942.1:0-6632 GCA_031362285.1 Gemmatimonadota bacterium
AGGACGAGGACGGACAGCGCGTACAGGCACGGCGAGACGTGCGGGCGCATGGCAGGCGGAGGGTGGAAGGAGGGGTGAGGTCGGTGGCTGCTGTACGAAGGGCTCGGACGATCGTCTTGGCGCGTTTCGGCGGGGTCATGCTTCGAGGCGCGGTCAGCCCGGGCGTGCCGGCTCCACAGCATACACCAAGTGCTCCAACCCGGCGTGCAGCGTGATTCCCGACTCGACCATCCCGTTCCGCTCTGCCACCGCACGCGACGGCTGGTTCTCGGCGCGGATGAGCGACACCACGCGATGGCGCGGATACCGCGCGAACGACCAGTCGCGCGCGGCGCGCGCCGCCTCGGTGGCCAGCCCGCGCTTCCAGAACGGATGGTGCAACAGGTAGCCCACTTCCGGCTCGCGCGCGTCATTCACCGTCTGCATGGCCACGCCGCACTGCCCCACCGGCTCACCCGTGGCGCGCAACTCGATCAGCCAGAGGCCGTGACCGTCGCGATCATAGCGCGACTGCTGCCGGCCGATCCACTCGGCGGCGCCCACGCGCGTGAGTACCGCCGGATAGAAGCGCATCACCTGCGGGTCGCCGAGCATCGTGGCCACGAAGTCGAGGTCGTCCTCGCATAGCTCGCGCGCGCGGAGGCGCTCGGTGGTGAAGCGCCACGGGGACGCGAGCGGGTCGCTGGTCGCGTCGGCCGTCGCGTCAGGGTGCGCGTCGCCACGCGTCGCGCCATCGCGCATCAGAGGTCGATCCAGGTCGCGCCGGGGTCCACACGGGCGGCCTCGAGCACCGCTGCCGCGGCCGAGACGTCCTCGATGGCGATGCCGAGCGACTTGAAGATGGTGAGCTCGTGCGCGCTCGTGCGACCCGCCACGCGTCCGAGCACCACGTCGGTGAGCTCGCCCGCGAGGTGCGCGGCGGTCACCGTTCCGTCGGCGATCGCCAGGAGCAACTCCCCCCCTTCCGCCATCGCCGATACGCGCGAGTCGACGATGAGCCGGCTGCGGGCGATCGTGGCGCTGTCGAGTTCGCGGGTGGTGGGCGTGTGTGCGCCCACGGCGTTGACATGCGCGCCGTCGGCCAGATCGGCGCTCGCCAGGACCGGCGTGTGCGACGATGTGACGCAGCACACGATGTCGGCGCCGGCGACGGCAGCCTTCGCACTGTCGCACACGCGCACCGAAAGGTGATGCACGCGCTCCACGTCGAGGGCGAACGCACGGGCACGCTCCCCGGTGCGCGACCACACCCGGATTTCCCTGACATCACGCACGTCGCGCATGGCCGAGAGGTGGGTGTGGGCCTGGACGCCGGCCCCGAGGATCGCGAGCACGTGCGCATCGTCGCGGGCCATGTGACGAGTGGCGAGCCCCGAGGCGGCGGCGGTGCGGATCGCGGTGAGCGACGCGGCATCGATAATTGCGAGGGGGCGCCCGCTCTCCATGTCGAACAGCGTGACCAGTCCCTGGATGACCGGCAGGGGGCCGCGCGCGTTGCCGGGGAGATAGGTGATCGCCTTGACCCCCGCGACCGAGCCGACGGTGGCGGGCATGACGAAGAAGGCGCCGGTGGGGGCGGGGAGCACCTGCCGTAGGGGTTGTTCCACGGTCCCGCCGCCCCAGGCCCGAAAGGCGGCGTACATGGCCTCGATGGCCCGGGATGTGCTTAGTAGACGGACAACGTCGGTGGCGGAGGCCACGAGCACCGGCGGCATGGTCTTGGGCAGGGGGAGCGGTCCGCCGAGAGGGGGACCGGGAGCAGATGTCGAAGCTGGAGAGGGAGAATCTGCATGGAAGGACTTTCGCGGTAGTAGGGCCCCACAGTAGACTCAAGAAGAATGCAAATGAGAACCATTCTCAACACGATGACGCCTTCTTCAGCCCGCGCTTCCGGGCTGCGGGCGACGCCGTTGCGTTTGCTGGCGATGCTCCTGACGTTTGCCCTCGTCGCTCCCCGAGCCGGCTCGGCACAGGCCAACCCCGGCAAGCGACTCGCCGGCATCGTGGCCGTGGCCGTCGATGAGTATGGCAAGGGGGTCGATGAGCGCGGCCGCATCACCTCCACCACCGAGTACGACGAAGCGGTCAGCTTCCTGGGCGACGCGAAAGAGGTGTCGGGTCGCCTCACGGGCGGTCACACCGCCCTCGTTCGCGCCTTGGTCGACACCCTCTCGGCCGCCGTTCGCGCCAAGGTTCCGCCCACCGCGCTCGCCCTGATCCACGGCCGCCTCGTGGCCGCCCTCGGCACCGACGCCGCGCTCGACATGCCAACCCGGCGCGTCGATCTCGCAGAGGGGCGCTCGCTCTTCATGCGGAACTGCGCCGCCTGCCATGGCGACCTCGCCGACGGCAACGGTCCCGGTGGCAAGGCGCTGTCGACGCGGCCGCCCGCGCTCGCCGATGCGGCCATGCGCGAGGTGTCGCCCGCCGCGATGTACCTCAAGGTCAGCGTGGGCGTGGCCGGCACGGCCATGGCCGGCTGGACGTCGTCGCTCTCCAACGACCAGCGCTGGGACATCGTCCACTATCTCGCGTCGCTCCGCAGCAACGCCGCCGAGGTGGCGCGTGGCGAGGCGATCTGGCGCGAGCGGGGGGCCGCGGGCACGAAGCCGAGCGTCCGCGCGGGCACGTTGCCCAACGAGTTGGGCCGCTTCGCCTACTCCGCCGAGAAGAGCGATGCGCAGTTGGCGCTCGGGATTCGGGATGCGGGCGCCGCGACCGGGGCCGCCGCTCCGCTGCCCGACGCCGACGTGAACGCGGTGGTTGCCTATGTGCGGCAGTTGCCCGCCACCGATGCGGCGGTGCTGGCTGCGGCGCCGAACACGCCGATGGGTCCTGCGGCAGCCGCCGAAGCTGCGGCCCGCACGGTGCTCGCCCTGCTCGATGAAGCGCTGGCGGCGGCCCGCGCCGGTCGCGCCTCCGACGCCGGCGACAAGGCGTTCGACGCGTACCTGGCCTTCGAGCCGCTCGAGACGCGTGCCCGGGCGCAGGCGCCGGCCAAGGTGAGCGCGCTCGAGGCGTCCTTCGCCGCGTTCAAGGGAGCGGTGCGTGGCGGCAACATCGAGAGCGCCGCCGCTGCGCGCGACTCGATCGCCGCGAGCCTGCCGGAGATGGTCGACCTCTCGAAGCCGGTGGGCGACTTCTGGGAGCTCTTCCTCCAGAGCTTCCTGATCATCCTCCGCGAGGGGTTCGAGGCGATCCTCGTGATCGGCGCGATCATCACCTTCCTCGTGAAGACGGGCCACCGGGAGCATGTGCGCTCGGTGTGGCAGGGCGTCATCGCGGCGCTCGTGGCCAGCGGGGTGACGGCCGTGGTGCTCGCCACCGTGTTCTCGGCCATTCCGGCGAGCCGCGAGATCGTCGAGGGGGTCACGATGCTGGTGGCCGTGGTCGTGCTCTTCTCGGTGAGCTACTGGCTGCTGGCCAGGGTCGAGTCGGCCAAGTGGCAGCAGTTCATTCGCGAGAAGGTGAGCCGCGCGCTGTCGCACGGCGGCGGTGCGGCGCTGGCCTTCACGGCGTTCCTCGCCGTGTATCGCGAGGGGGCGGAGACGGCGCTCTTCTACCAGGCGCTCTTCCACCAGCCCGGCGACGTGGCCGTACCCCTCACGCTCGGGCTCGCCGCCGGCTTCGTGGCCCTCGTGGGCATCTTCATCGGCTTCCACAAGTTCGGCGTGAAGGTCCCGATGCGGCCCTTCTTCGCGGCCACGAGCGGGATGCTCTACCTCATGGCATTCGTGTTCATGGGGAAGGGGATCCGCGAGCTGCAGGAAGGGAATGCGCTCACGCTCACGCTGCTTCCCGGCTGGCCCTCGGTCGACGCGCTGGGAATCTTCCCGAGCCGCGAGGGATTGCTGGCCCAGGGACTGATGCTGGCGCTGCTCCTCTTCGCGCTGTGGCGCTCGTGGGCCTCGGCGCGGAGCGACGCCGCGGAGCGCGCCGCGCAGGGCGAGGTGCCGCAGCACGTGCACTCCGACCTCGAGGGCCGCGTGGCGGAGCTCACGGCGAAGGCGACGCTGCTCGAAGCGCGCGTCAAGTCGCTGGAGGGCGAGCTGGCGCACGAGCGGGAGAAGGGCGGGACCGCCAACAAGGGTCGTCGGCGCTAGCGAGCCGGTGAAGTGAGCCGAGCAGGACGGGGCGCGACCGGTGTGGTCGCGCCCCGTGGTTCATCCGGTCGCTTCGGCTACGCGATCGCGTCCTTGTAGATCTTCGGTCGCCCCGGAGTCGGCGTATCGCGCGCCATCCTGCACCCTGCGCCGGCGGCGGGGATGAGGATCGCGATCCCCTGCGCCACAGTCAGGGGCCCGAGGAAGCGGTCATCCTTGGCGCGGAAGAACTCGACGATGAACCGCTCGAGGCCCGCCAGCACCGCCCACAGCCCGAACAACCATCCCTCCGCGTGCGTGTGCTTGCGCATCCGCCAGAGAATCAGGAAGAACAGGAGCGCGAGCGCCGTTTCGTACAGTTGCGTGGGGTGCACGGCGAGCAGCGTGTCGGGACTCGTGCCCGGCGGACTGATGGTGCCGAAGGCGCGCTGCATGACGCCGGCGGTCGACGGCGGCGCGCCCTCGGGGAACATCACCGCGAGTGGTCCGCTCCACGGCCGCCCGTAGTCGTCGCCCACGGCCCAGCACCCGGTGCGGCCCACGGCGTAGCCGCCCATGATGGCCACGCCGGTGGTGTCGGAGATGCGGATGAAGTCGGCCTTGCGCCAGCGGATGGTGAGGTACGACAGCAGCACCGACCCGATGAAGCCGCCCCAGAAGACGAAGCCGCCGCGACTGAAGAAGGCGCTCGCGTCTCCGGTGAGGATCACGTAGTACGTCTTGGCGCCGATCAGGGTGCCGATGACGCAGGCGAGGACGACGTCGGGGATGACGTTGGCCTCGAACGGATGGCCCCGGCGCTCGAGCTCCTTGGCGCTGATGTGCTGGGCCACCATGAAGCCCGCGAGGACGGCGAGCCCGAAGCCGGTGAGGCGGAGGGGGCCGAGGGCGTAGTCGAGCGGATGGTGGGTGATCGGGCCAAGCAGCATGGGATGGAAACTAGGGGACGACCGCTCCCCTTGCACCACCCGTCGGAGGTCACGAATGTTGGCCCATGCCGCCGTGCACCTACCTGAGCCCGCTGGCCGACTACGAGCGCGACGCGTCGCAGCTGCACGCCGACGTGCAGGCCGGCGATGGCGACGCGGCCGTGCGCTTCAAGTGGATGCACCCGAGGTACCGGGGGCAGCCGCTCTCGGCGGTGGATCCCGCGACGCTCTCGCTCGATGACGCGCGGCTGGTGGTGGCCCGCGACTACGCCTTCGCCGACTGGGCGCATCTGGCGGCGTACCGCGCGGCGATGGACCAGGACGCCGGCGCACGTCGGTTCGAGGACGCCGTGGAGGCGGCGGTACACGGAGACGCAGCCCGATTGGCCGCGCTGCTGGCCGAGGATGCGGCGCTTGTACGCCAGCGTTCCACGCGGCTGCATCACGCCACCCTGCTGCACTACCTGGCCGCGAATGGCGTCGAGAACGAACGGCAGCGCACTCCCGCGAACGCCGTGGCGATCATGCGCATGCTGCTCGAGGCGGGGGCCGAGGTCGATGCGCTCGCCGACATGTACGACCAGCGCTGCACGACGATGAGCATGCTCGTCTCCAGTTCGCCGCCGGACGGCGCCGGGCTGCAGGCGGCAATGGCCGGGCTGCTGCTCGACTTCGGAGCCGCCTTCACCGGACCGGGCACCGAGTGGCAATCCGCGGTCATGACCGCGCTCGTCTTCGGCTTCCCCGATACGGCGCGCGCGCTCGTGCGCCGAGGTGCCCCGGTGGACACGCTGCCTTCCGCGGCAGGCCTCGGCCTCGTGGACGAGGTGCGCCGGCTGCTCCCCAACGCGAGCGCGCTCGACCGGCATCGCGCGCTGGCCCTCGCCGCGCAGCTTGGCGCGGTGGCCGTGGTGGAACTGCTGCTTGACGCCGGGGAGGATCCCGATCGGCTCAACCCCAACGGGTTCCACAGCCATGCGACGCCGCTGCATCATGCGGCGCTCGCGGGCCACGTCGCGGTGGTGCGGCTGTTGCTGACGCGCGGTGCGCGCACCGACATCCGCGACACGATCTACGACGCCACGCCCCTCGGCTGGGCCGAGCATGGCAAGCAGGACGCCGTGGCGGCGCTGCTCGAGCCGTAGCGCGCGCCGGCCACGGCCAGCGCCTCCTACGCCGCCGACTCCACCAAGCCCGGCAGCGCGAGCGACGCGAACGCCCCAAGGTCGGCGCCCGACTGCTCCCCCCGCGCCAAACGCCAGAGCCCCGCGCGCGCGATCATCGCCGCGTTGTCCGTCGCCAGCCTCGCGCTCGGCGCATGCACCGTCACCCCGGGCCCCACGCGCTCGGCGATCGCCGCCACGAGCGCCTGGTTGCACGCCACGCCGCCCCCCAGCACCACGCGCGAGCGGCGGTGCGCCTTCACGGCGCGCACCACCTTCTCGGCGAGCGTGCCGATGAGCGCGTCCTGGAAGCCGCGCGCAATGAGCGGCGTGTCGTGCTCGAGGTCGGCGCTCCCCTTCACGGCATTCAGCACCGCCGTCTTGAGGCCGGAGAACGACACGTCGAAGTAGTCGGCAGTGCCGGGGCGCTGTCCGCC
>JANLSF010000947.1:0-2161 GCA_031362285.1 Gemmatimonadota bacterium
GGGCGGCCGAAAATCACCCTGAGCTTGTCGCCCCACCGCGGCGTGATCCGCAGCAGCCGGCCGATCTCGGAAAAGACGTGCACGTTGGCCCACACCGGATTGAAGCTCTCGAGCGGCTTGGTGATGCCGTAGACCGGCTCCTCCTCCTCGGGCGTGAAAGTGCCGAACCACTTGTCCCACGTGATGAAGACGCCGGCGTAGTTCTTGTCCTGGTACTTGGGGTTCACGCCATGGTGCACGCGGTGGTGCGACGGCGTGTTCCAGAGCGCCTCGATCGATGGGTGAAAGCGGTCGATGGCGCGCGTGTGGATCCAGAACTGGTAGAGCAGGTTCAAGGCGTAGTTGGTGACGAACATCGCCACCGGCACCCCCAGCAGCGCCATGGGCAGGTAGAAGCCCCAGGTGAAGAGACCGTGGAGGGCGCTCTGCCGGAGGGCCACCGTGAGGTTGTACTCCTCGCTCGAGTGGTGCACGACGTGGCCGGCCCAGAGGATGTGGACCTCGTGGGAGAGCCGGTGCGTCCAGTAGTAGGCCAGGTCGATGAGGATGAACGACACGACCCAGCCGGCCATCGGCCACGCGTGCACGGCGAAGCCGCCGTCGACCGTCACCGGGGCACCATCGGGCCAGGCCGCCACGCCCAGCCACTGCTGCACGCGCAGGTACTCGAAGGTGGCGGCGTAGATCCCCACCGAGACGAGCTTGGTGAAGACGCCCGCCAACTGGCTGGTGATGCCGAGGGCCAGGTCGGCCACCGAGTCATTGAGGCGGAAGAGCGACGCGTGCGTGGCGCGCGCCACCACCAGCTCGATGCCGATGAACAGGAAGAAGAGCGGGATCGACGCCGCGATGACACCCATGCGGCGAATTGTAGCGCGCAGAGCCCCGGCGCGTCGAGCGCCGGCTCCGGCGCGCCGCCGCTACCGCGCCTGGCGCGCCGGCGTCCCCAGACGCAGGAAGGTGCGCACGTCGCTCGGGGTCACCGCGAGGCTCGTGGCCACCTCGACGCCGATGACGCCCTCGCTCGCGAGTTCAGCCAGCGACTGGTCGAAGGTGTGCGTGCCCAGGTCGGCCCGATGCTTGGCCAGCTGCGACCGGATGTCGAGGAAGGCCCCGGCATCGAGGAGCAGCTCGGCGAAGCCCGGCGAGTTGAGGAACAGCTCGGTCACGAGCACGCGTCCGCCGGCGTTCGCGGCCACGAGCTTGTGCGCGAGGATGCCGCGGACCGTCTTGGCGATGCGGAGGCGGACGGCCGACTGGTTGGCGGTCGGCACCCCGGAGACGAGGTAGCGGAGCGTGTCGGTGACGTCGTGCGCGTCGACCTTGGCGATCACGAGGCTGCCGGCTTCCACGGCCTGCAACAGCGACTCGAGCTGGCCCGGGTCCACCCGGTCGAGGGCGATGATCTCGGTGCGATGGTCGATGGCGGCCTCGAGGGCGCTCTCGATCGAATCCGTGTCCACCCCCAGCTCGCGCTGGGTGATGGTGCAGCGCTTGTCCTTGAGGAGGAAGCGCGTCTTGTTCTCGATGAGGACGATGTGGCGGCGGCGCTCGCTCGTCTCGTTCAGCTGCGAGATGAGCGACGCCAGCGTGGTGGATCGCCCGGAGCGCGCGCCACCGGCCAGCAGCACGAGGCCGCTCGGCGCGTCGAGCGCGTGGGAGAGCGCGGCGGGGACTCTCAGGTCGGCGAGGCTCGGGATGATGTGCGGGACGACGCGCAGCATCACCATGAAGGTCGAGCGCTGCTTCATGACGGAGACGCGGAAGCGCCCGATGCCGGCGGCACTCCAGGTGAGCGTCAGGTCGCGCAGCCGCTCCATGGGGAGCACCTCGCCAGGAGCGGCCTCCCGGAGTCGCTCCACGAAGTGCAGCACATCCTCGGCCGAGAAGATGTGCGCGCCCACGCCTACCAGTTCCCCCTCGACGCGGGCCCGCATGATGTCGCCGGCGCGCACGTGCATGTCCGTGGCCCCACGGTGGACGGCCTCGCGCAGGAGGGCGTCGAGCGTGGTGGACGGTTCGGAGGGCACCAGCGCCGGGCCGGTGGAGTGGTCAGCCATGAGCTTCCTCGCTCGGTGGACCGGAGGGTGACAACGGGACGAGCCGATACCCGGTGGACGGGGAGCGTGACCCGCTTTGTGAGCGCGTCGTCCCATGTCAC
>JANLSF010000038.1:0-12314 GCA_031362285.1 Gemmatimonadota bacterium
GTTCTTGGTGCCCGCTTGCTTCAAGCCCTGCATGATGCGGCCGGGCATGGCACCGACGTAGGTGCGCCGATGGCCGCGGATGTCGGCCTCGTCGCGCGCCCCACCGAGCGCCACTCGGACGTACTCGCGCCCGAGCGACCGCGCGATCGACTTGGCGATCGAGGTCTTGCCCACCCCCGGCGGTCCTGTGAAGAGCAGGATCGGGCCCTTCGCCATCGCACGCGCCTTGGCTTCGCGCTTGTCGGTGATCTGGCGCGCCTGATCCTCGCCGTTCGACTTCTTGGGCGCGGCCGTCGCGGTCGCGTCCTCCTTGGGCTCCTTCAACTTCGCCACGGGGAACTCCCCCGTACGGTCCATCTCCTCCGAGAGCTGCTGTGCGCGGAGCTGGCGCACGGCGAGGAACTCGAGCACCCGGTCCTTCACGTCCCCGAGGCCGTAGTGGTCCTCCTCGAGCACGGTGTGCGCATGCTTGAGGTCGAGCTGGTCGTCGGAGCGCTTGTTCCAGGGCAGTTCGGCGATCCACTCGAGGTAGGTGCGGATGACCTGCGCCTCCATCGACTCGCGGCCCGCGCGCTCGAGGCGCCCCAGCTCGCGCTCCACCTCGACGCGTGCCTCCTTGGGCAGCACCAGCTTCGTCAGCTTCTCGCGCAGCTCGGCGATCTCCTTCGACTGGTCCTCCTCGCCGAGCTCCTTCTGGATCGCCTTCATCTGCTCGCGCAGGAACATCTCGCGCTGGCGCTCGCCGAGTTCCTCCTGGACCTGCGACTTGATTTCCTCCTGGGCCTCGAGCATCCCGATCTGCCGCTGGACGTGCACGAGGACCTTCCGGAGCCGCTCTTCCACCGACAGCGTCTCCAGCAGCCCCTGCTTTTCCGGCACGGGAATGTCGATGTACCCGGCCACGAGGTCGGTGAACTTCCCCGGCTCCGTCACCTGGTCGAGCACCTGGTGCACCACTTCCTCGGGGAGGCCGCGGCGTTCGCCGAGTTCGGCGGCCCGCTCGCGCGTCTCCTTGTGCAGGGCCTCGAAGGCGGGGTCGTTGTCGATCGCCGGCCCCATCTCCTCGGTCGTCACGACCACCGCGGAGAGGAACCCGTCGGCCGTCGTGTACTGGAGGGCCGTCGCCCGCTGTTCCCCCTGGAGGAGCAGCTGCACACCGCCCAAGCCCCGCTGGATCTGCCCGATCCGCGCGACCACGCCCATGGAGTAGAGGATCTCCGGGTTCGGCTCGTCGGTGTTGTCCTTCTGGGCGACCGCGAAGACCAGCCGGTCGGTCTTGAGGGCGGCCTCGATGGCCCGAAGGGTGCCGGGACGTCCGGCCGCAATCGGGTTCGTCAGCCCCGGGAACATCACGGTGCCACGGAGGGGGAGGACGGGGAGGGTCTGTCGCAGGCTCATGTCGTTCATCATCGGGAGGGTATCGGCTCGGGACCTCGCAGGGTCCAGAAGCCGGGCCGGCCGCGCACTCGCGCCCCTGGCCCCCGGGCTCCGGCCCATCGCGATCCAGGGGCCGGAAAGCCCCCTGTAACGCAGGTTGCGGACCCACTGACATACGCCACGGCGACGGGGTTTGCAACTTTCCCGCGCCTCCGTGACGTAGGGCCCTGCCAAGGAGGCGTGCCGAGCCGACACACGGCCGACGGTACGCCACCGAAAATGCTCGCCCGGGTCCGCGATGCACACTATCTTGGACGGTCCGACCTCCACCATTCGACGACACCGCCCGGTGCCCGATCCGGTCACGTCCACGTCCGACGCGGAACTGCGCTCCCACGTGGAGCGCACCCTCGCCGCCACATACGAGATCGAACACGAACTCGGCCGTGGCGGCATGGGGATCGTTTACCTCGCGCGCGACAAACGCCTCAAGCGCGCGGTGGCGATCAAGCTGTTGCCGCCCGAGCTCGCCTTCCGATCCGAGATCCGCTCGCGCTTCCTGCGCGAGGCGGAGACGTCGGCGCAGCTGTCCCATCCGAACATCGTCCCGATCTTCTCGGTCGACGAGAAGGACGGGCTGGTCTTCTTCGTCATGCAGTTCGTCGAGGGGGACAATCTTGGCAAGCGGATCCAGGGCACCGGCCCGATGGCGGTGGCCGACGTGCGCCGCGTGCTCAAGGAAGTCGCCGCGGCGCTCAGCCTCGCCCATTCGCGCTCGGTGGTGCATCGCGACATCAAGCCCGACAACATCCTCCTCAACAAGGAAGATGGGCGGGCCATGGTCACCGACTTCGGCATCGCCCGGGCCATCTCCGACGGGGCCGACTCGCGGCTGACGGCCACCGGCGTCGCCATCGGCACGCCGCACTACATGTCCCCCGAGCAGTGCGCCGGCGACCGGGACGTGGACGGCCGCGCCGACCTCTACTCGCTGGGCGTCGTCGCCTACCAGATGCTGACCGGTGAACTGCCGTTCACGGCCAACAACACCCCGGCCCTGCTGGTCAAGCAGATCTCCGAGGCGCCGGTGCCCGTGGAGAAGAAGCGCTCCGGCATCCCCGATGACCTGGCCCGCATCGTCAACCGCCTGCTGGAGAAGGACCCGGCGAACCGGTTCCCCGACGCCGCGACGCTCGAGCTGGCGCTGGAGTCGGGGGTGGTGCCCGACGCCCCGCGTCGCGCCAGCAGCGCGCCGATCGCCCCGATGGACCTGGGTGGCGGTTACGGGAACGGCGGCAGCTACGGCAACGCCGGGGGTGCCTCGTCCATGGACGGCGCGGGCTACGGGCTGATGCAGCGCTCGTCCACCGGTTCCGCCGCGCCGGCCTGGGGCGCGCACGAGGAGCCGACGCAGGACGAGATCGCGCGCTGGTATGCCGAGCCGGTGGTCAAGTTCCGTCGCAAGCTCGCGCCGTACCTCGCCGTCAACGGCGTCTTCCTGTTCTTCGCCATCTTCACCGACACCAACCTCCTCCCGGTGTCGGCGATCTGGAGCGTGGTGATCGCCTACCAGTACGCGAAGATCTGGAGCGAGGGGTTCGACTGGCGTGATGCGTTCAAGCAGCCGCGTGACCGCCTCTTCTTCGACGTGATCGCGGAGTGGATCGAGGACGCCAAGTCGGTGTTCGATCGCGACAAGCGCGCCGAGCTGCGCGAGCGCACGCGCACCCAGCGGCAGCTCGCCCGCTCGCGCGGCACGGGCGGCGGCCTGTTCGAGGGTCCGCCCCACGCGCATGGCGCCCGGGCCGTGGCGGCGCTGTCCGCGCCCACCGGTCCCGAGGGCGACATCGTGCGCGCGGCGCGGGCCGATCGCGACGAAATCCTCCGCCTCCTCGACACCATGCCGCGCAACGAGCGCGAGCGCGTGGCCGACGTGGCGAATTCCGCACGCGCCCTCTCGGACCGGGTGGAGTCGTTGGCGGTGCTCCTCGGCGACCTCGACCGCAACAGCTCCCCCGGGGCGCTCGAGGTGATCGACCGCGAAGTGGTGAAGCTCGAGTCCGAGGCCAATCCGCTCGATCGGGTCGGCAGCGAGGATCGCATCCGCCGCCTCGCCTACCTCAAGCGGCAGCGCCGCGCCGTGGCCGACGTGGGCGCCAAGCGCGCCGGCACCGCGGCGCGCCTCGAGAGCTGCCGTGCCGCACTGCAGAGCATGCGGTTCGACGTGCTCCGCCTGCGCACGGGCACCCAGAACGTCGCCGGCATCACGATGATGGCCGAGCAGGCGCTGGTGCTGGCGCGCGAGGTGGACGGCATGGTGGCCGGGTCCGACGCCGTGCGCGGCCTCACTCCGCGCGGCCGGGCGTGACCGCCCCGGGGGGTCGCCCCGGGGGCGACCTGATGCAGGATCGCGTGGTGGCCGCCATTGGCGACCTCTACGACATCGAGGCCGAGATCGGCCGCGGCGGGATGGCCGTGGTCTACCGTGCCCTCGACGTGAAGCTGCGCCGCAAGGTGGCCATCAAGGTGCTCCCGCCCGAGCTCGCCTACCGCGAGGACGTGCGCCAGCGGTTCGTGCGCGAGGCGCAGATGGCCGCGCAGCTCGCGCACCCGAACATCGTCCCGATCTATGCGGTCGATGACCGGGGCGGGGTGGTCTACATCGTGATGGGACTGGTGGACGGGCCGACCCTGGGGCAGTTCCTCCAGACGGAAGGGCACCTGGCCGTGCCGTTCGTGCGCCGCGTGCTGCGCGACGTCGCCGACGCGCTGTCGTATGCGCACGCCCACGGCGTCGTGCACCGCGACGTGAAGCCCGACAACATCCTTCTCGACGGCCCGACGAAGCGCGCCGTCGTGAGCGACTTCGGGATCGCCCGCGCCGCCGAAGGGGACCAGCGCCTCACCGTCACCGGCGTGGCCGTGGGCACGCCGGCATACATGTCGCCCGAGCAGGCCCTGGGCGAGCGTGAAGTGGATGGCCGGTCGGACATCTATGGACTGGGCGTGGTGGGGTGGCAGCTGTTGGCCGGCGAATTGCCGTTCCGGGCCACCAACACGCCCGCCATGATGATGAAGCACCTGAGCGAGGCGCCACCGCCGCTCGCACAACGCGCCCCGGGCACGCCGAGCAACCTCGTGTCGGCGATCGAGCGCGCGATGGCCAAGAAGCCCGAGGAGCGGTGGCAGACGGCGACCGACTTCCGCGCCGGGCTGGCCGACGATGCACCCGCGACTCCGGTGTCGCGGATCTCGCTGGGCGCCGCGCCGGTGGTGCCCGTTTCGCCGTATCCGCCCCCGCTGCCCAGGCCGCTGTCGCCGCTCGGTGAGGCCGACTACGGCCGCGACCTCGGTCAGATTCCCCACCCGGTGCGCGACCCCGTGGGGTTCGGCGTGAATGTCGGCATTCGCGTTGGGACCGTCGTCGGGTCGGCCGTCGGGAACGCGATCGGCGGAGCGATGGGCGCGTCGGTGCAGGCGGCCTCGGCGCTGCCGCCCTTTCCGTCGTATCCCACCAGTGGGACGTCCGCCGACCGCGCGGCGTGGCGCGACGCCCGACGGAAGTGGCGGGAGCAGGTGCGCGAGCAGGGGGAGGCGTTCCGCGAGGAGATGAAGGCGCGCGAAGATGATGCGCGCGCCCGCAAAGGTGCGCTGTCGGTGGCCGCGGCCGATGGGCGGTGGGACCGCAACGATCTGGCCTTCGGCCCCGACGGGCGGATCGCGGTGCGCGAGCGGCCGCTCGACGTGCGCATCCTCTCGCTCCGCCGGAAGACGGTCACGAGCCTCACCTGGTCGGTGTTGCTGGTGGGCATCAACATCGCCACACGGACCAGTTTCCCCTGGGCCATCTTCCCGATCATGGGGATGATGGGCGGGCTCTGGCGCCGCTACGACGCGCTCGCTTCCGAGGGAGTGAGCATGAGCGATGTCATGCCCGGTCGGGTGCCCGACGGGCACACCGGCACGGTGGGCGGCCCGATCAAGACGATGGCGCAACTCAAGTTGCGCGTGGCCGCGTTCAAGCGGCGCGTGACCGGCTTTGGCGTGAGTGCCGCGGCAGCCGTCGTGAGCCTGGCGATCGGCAGCTCCCTCGAGTTGAACGCGATGATCCCGGTGTTCGTGATGTCGCTCGTGTCGACCGGCATCTTCGGCTTCCGCTCGCTGTTCGGCGCGCTCGACATGCGGCGCTTCGGGATTGGCCTGGGCGATGCGCTCACGGGCAAGTGGGAGGATGACTTCCACCTCCGGAACCCGAAGCTGGCGGCCCAACTCATGGCCGGCGAGATGGAACGCGCCATTCCCGACGAGCTCAAGCGCGGCGTGTATGGGCGCGTGGTCGAAGGGGCCGCCGCCGACCGCGCCGCGATCATGGACATCGTCGGCAAGCTCGGCGAGGCCGATCGCGCCATGATCCCCGACGTCGTGCCCACGGTGCGCGGCCTCGAGGAACGGATCACCGCGCTCGCCACCGCGCTGCAGCGCATGGAAGGGACGGTGGGTCCCGGCGCGCTCGAGGCGCTCGACCAGCGCATTGCCGCACTCGGCAAGGCCGGCGATGGCACCGCGGAGCGCGACCGCACGCGCGCCCTGCTCGAGCGGCAGCGGCAGACGGTGGCCGACCTCTCCGATCGGCAGGGCACCCTGCAGGCCCAGTGCGACGACGCCGTGCTCCTGCTGCAGACCATGAAGCTCGACCTGCTGAGGCTGCGCTCGGCCGGCGTGCAGTCGGCGCTCGACGACGTCACCAGTGCGACGCAGGAAGCGCGGGCGCTGTCGCGGGAGATCGGGACCGTGCTCGAGGCGGCGGACGAGGTGCGACGGGTTTAGGGGTGACCCCTCAGCGCACGTCCCTGATCGACGTGATGATCTTCCCCGCGATCCCGTAGGCGATCGCGTCCTTGGCCTCGAGCCAGAAGTTGCGGTTCGTGTCCTCCTCGATCCGCTCCAGCGGCTGTCCCGTGGCCACCGACATGATCCGGTTGAGCCGCTCGCGCATCTTGATGATCTCGCGCGCCTCGATGGCGATGTCGGCCGCCGTGCCCCCCGCGCCGCCCGCCGGCTGGTGCAGCAGGAACCGCGTGTTCGGCAGGCAGAAGCGGCGCTCCTTGGGGACCGACACGTAGATCAGCGCCCCGGCGCTCGCCACCCACCCGGTGCCGATCATGTTCACCGGCGCATCGATGAAGCGGATCATGTCGTGGATCATGTCCCCCGCCTCGACGTGCCCCCCCTGGCTGTTGATGTAGAGGTTGATCGGCGCCTGCGACTCCACCGTCATCGCGATCAGCTGCGTCGAAACCCGCTCGGAGAGGTCGGTGTCGATGCCGCCGGCGATCACGATCGTGCGCGCGTTGAACAGCCGTTCGGCGTACGGATCGAGGGAGGTGGCGGTGTTGAGCGTGCTGGGACTCATGCGGTGCGAACCAGGTGGAAGGAGGACGGGAGCAGCGCCGCGAAAGCTACCGCGGCGCGTTCAGGTAGTAGGGGCCCTCGACCTTGCGCCACACGTCGTGCCCGCTCAGGTAGCCCAGCGTGCCACCGATGATCGCCCCGGCCGCGCCGCCCACGAGGAAGCCCGGCCCGAAGCCACCGCCGCTGTCGCCGGCGCCCTGCCCGTTCGACAAGCCCCCGACCACGCCACCGACGGCCAAGCCGATCAGCCCGAAGCGGAGCACGCCACTGGCCCGCGACACCCCCTCACGCACCTCGACCGATCGCAAGTCCTGGGCGCGCACGGCCAAGTACCGGAACTGGTCCACCGGCACGATGTTCGCCTCGAACAGCCCGCCATCGAGGCGCGGGGCCACCGTGTCGAGCACCACCCACTCGCCCCGCAACGAGTCCACGCGTCCCACGACCGGATCGGAGCCGAGGGAGCGCGCGACGATCTTGAGCACGGCGCCGAGGACGAAGGGCAGGTTGTGCACCGCGGTCCCCGCCGTCGGCGGGGAGCTCGTTCCCGACTGCTGGGCGAGCGCGACCGCGGGGAGCAGCGCCACGGCGCACGCGACCACCGCAGCGCGGAGGCGCGCGCCTGTCACGGCTTGGCCGCCGTCGCGGCGGCCGCCTTGCGAGCGTCCTCCTCCTTTTCCTTGGCGAGATTCTTGTCGAAGGCCCCCTGCTGGTCGGGCGTCAGCAGCGCACGGAACTCGGCCATCTCCTTCGTCTCGAGTTCGGCCATCTGCTTCTTGACGTTGGCCGTCATCGGCAGTGTCCGGCCATCGTTGTCCTTCTTCTTCGTGGTGACCTTGAGCGCCGTCATCTGCGTGTGGTAGTCGTGATGCAGCGAGCGGATCTTCGCCTTCTGCTCTTCCGTGAGCGTGATGCCGTCGAAGTGATCAGGAATGCCCTTCTCGCGCTTGGGCGCCTTGGCCTCCTGCGCGGCCGCGGCGGGCGCCTGTGCGGTGAGCAGGGGAGCCGACGCCATGATGAGGGCCAGCGCCGCGACAACGAGAGGTGCACGCATGACAGGTCTCCGGAATGCCGGTCTGGAAGGCCGCCGCAGGGGCTGGCGGACGGGATGCAGGGTCAACTCCACGAACGAAAAGAAGATAGCGCGAGCGCTCCAGCCACTAGCGGACGTCGGGAAAAAGGGTATCGTTACGCCGCAATGGCGGAATGCGCGTGGGCATTGCACGTAAGTCGTTGTGTGACTTGTACTTGAGGTGATTCGTACCGTGACCGTTCCGACCCCGTCAGTCGGCGCCGCCCCCGAGGTGGCCCTTTCAGCCGCGACCATCGTTCCTGGTGGGCCGCCGGCGCCGCCCGTCCCGCCGGCTCCTGTCCGTTTTCCGATGACGTGGCTGCTCGACCACGCGGCCGCGCCGATCCAGTACCGCGCCATGGTGGATGTGGCCCGCTGTACCCCCGACATCGCGCTTCGTGCCCGGGCCCTGAGCTACAGCTACACGCCGGCGCTGACCCTGGCCGTCATGCAGGGGATCGACGGCAGTTGGCACAAGTCGATGTTCAGCCTGCCGGGTGCCAAGTCGCAGCACTTCGAGGGGGTCGGCACGATGCTCGCGGCGCGCCGGCTGCTCGAATACGGGTGGGAGCGCGACTCGCCGCCGTTGGTGCACGCGCGTCGCCTGCTCTTCCGGCTGCTCGCCGAGGACGATGATCCCAACTTCCTCTTCGAGTTGCTGCCAGCCAAGGGGATCACGCGCGAGCTGCGGCATCGCGGGCGCGGCATGTTGCGCGAGTCGGCCGCATCGTTGCTGGCGCAGGCCGGCTACGAGGAGGATCCGCGCCTTCGCGGCGCGGCGCGGCGCGCGCTGACGCGCGTGAGCGACTACCTCAAGTCGCCCATCGGGGCCAAGCCCTGGGTGCGGAACGGCAACAAGCAGGTGCTGGCCGCGGAGGCGTCGCCGCCGTCGATCTGGCTGCTCTGGCTGCTCGCCTGGATGCCGCATTTCCGCAACGAGCACCACCACCAGATGGAACTGCTCTACACGCACCTCACGCAGCCCCTGCCACGGCAGGAGCCGATCCAGGCCGTGGGCGACAAGCTGATCGAGCAGCCCCATCTCGTGATGGGCGACTGGCTGCCGCACCGGAACGCGGTGGACGCCGACATTCCCCGGGCCCTCGCCTGGCTGGAGCTGATGGCGCGCCTCGGCTTCCTCAAGCGCAACGAAGGGTGGCTCAAGCTGTTCGACCGGTTCGTGGACGACTGCGACGCGCAGGGGGTCTGGCATCCGCACAAGGGGACCGCGACGCCCAAGTCCACCGACCCGCACACGTGGGGGATGTTCCCGCTCGACCGGCCAACGGCGGGGGACGAGCGGTGGACCGATGCCACCTTCCGGATCGGCCTGATCGCGCGCCTGCTGGGTCGCACGATCGAGCTCACCTGAGCGTGGGTCGTGCACGGGGAACGCGACGAGGGGGCTTCGGCCCCCTCGTTATTTTCCGGTCGTGCGCTCCCTGACCCCTCCCGCGCCGTCGCGACGCGGCCAACTGCCGCCCGATGCCTGGTATCCCGCCCACGATCCGCGGGTGACCGCGCGCCTCATCGATGGCGGGGGGGAACAGGTGCGCGTGCTGGAGGCCGGCCCTGCCGATGGTCCGCCGGTGCTGCTGCTGCACGGCTGGGGCTGCTCGGCCTTCGCCTGGCGGCACGTGCTCCCCGCGCTCGCCGAAGCGGGACATCGCGCCCTCGCGATCGACCTGCGGGGCCACGGGCTGAGCGACAAGCCGGAGGACGAAGCGGCGTACAACACCGCCGCCATGGTCCGCCACGTCGCCGGGGTGCGCGACGCGCTGGGACTCGCTCGCCACGCCCTGGTGGGGCACTCCATGGGCGCGGTGATCGCGCGCGAGCTGTTGTTCGCCGATCCCGCGCGCATCACGCACGCGGCGCTCCTGTCGCCGGCGGGGTTCGGGCGCATCCACCGCCGCGAGATGGGGGTGCTGTTCAGCCCCCGCCTGATGACGCAGGTGCTGCCGCTCGTCGTCACGCGCGCGGCGGTCGCGCGATCGATGCGCCACACCTTCGGCCCGAACAGCGTGCCGTCACCGCGCGACATCGAGGACTACTGGGCGCCCTCGCAATTTCCGGCCTTCGTGAAGGCGAGCCGGCACCTGCTGCACCTCTTCGACTGGAGCCCGCCCGATCCCGCCGTGTGGCGCGACCGGCCGCTGCCGCCGATGCTCGTGGTGCTGGGCGCGCATGAGGAGCTGCTTGATGCCGATGCCACCGAGGTCTACGTGGCGACGCACCTGCCGCGGGCGCGCCTCGAGATCGTCGAGGGCGGCGGGCACGCCTGCCAGGAGGATTCGCCGGCGGTGGTGAACCCGCTGCTGGTGGAGTTCCTGCGGCCGTAGCGCGCGGGTCACGTGCAGGTCGCGTGCGCGCCTCGCGCCAGGCGAGCAGCGAGTCGCTCGACCGACTAGACTCCAGTGGGCATGAGTGAAACCATCCCGGACGACGCCCTCCCGACTTTCGCGGAGCTGGCCCTCGGCCCACAGACCCTGCAAGCCCTCTCCGACGCCGGCTACCTGCGCCCCACGCCGATCCAGGCGCAGGCGATTCCCCTCGCCCTCAACGGGCGCGACATCATGGGGCTCGCCCAGACCGGCACCGGCAAGACGGCGGCGTTCGTCATCCCGATCATCGAGCGCCTGCTGGGGGGGCCGCGGCGCACGCGCGCCCTCATCCTCACCCCCACGCGCGAGTTGTGCGTGCAGGTGGACGAGAGCTTCCAGAAGTACGGGAAGCATGCCGACCTCGGGGTGATCCCGGTGTACGGGGGCGTGGCCTACGAGCCGCAGGAAACGGCGCTCCGGAACGGCGTGGACGTGGTCGTGGCCACCCCCGGGCGGCTGATCGACCACCTCGAGAAGCAGAACGTGGTGTTCGATGAACTCGAGGTGCTGGTGCTCGACGAGGCCGACCGGATGCTCGACATGGGGTTCGCGCCCCAGATCAACCGGATCGTGGCCCAGATCCCGACGTACCGGCAGACGCTCCTCTTTTCGGCGACCATGCCGCCGGAGGTCGAGGCGCTGGCGCGGAAGTACCTGCGCAAGCCGATCGTCGTGCAGGTCGGGCGCCGCTCGAGCGCGGCCACCACGGTCAACCACGCCGTCTATCCGGTGCCGCAGGACCGCAAGCACACGCTGCTCGCGCACCTGATCAGCACCGGCAACATGGACAGCGTGCTCGTCTTCACGCGGACCAAGCATGGGGCCGATCGCGTCGTGCGCCACCTGAAGGACCAGGGCGTCGAAGCCACGGCGATGCACGCCGACAAGTCGCAGAAGGAGCGGGGCGCCGCCATCGAGGACTTCAAGGCGGGGAAGATCCGCGTGCTCGTGGCCACCGACATCGCCCAGCGCGGACTCGACATCACCGGCATCACGCACGTCATCATCTTCGACGTGCCGCAGCAGGCCGAGGACTACGTGCACCGGATCGGGCGCACGGGCCGCGCCGCCGCCACGGGCGACGCCTACACCTTCATGGCGACGGACGAGATCGGCATGGTGCGCACGATCGAGAACGTGATCGGCCAGAAGAACCCGCGCATCTCAGTCCCCGGGTACGACTTCGGGACCCTCGAGTAGCGGGAGTCGACCGGGGTGCGCCTCGGGCTGGTTGCGCATGAAGTCGGCCAGGTCACGGAACCGCTGCATGAGCGCGACGCGCAGCGTGTCGGGCATCGCGTGCGCGTCCAGGGCCCGCTCCATGCACCAGAGCCACTCGTCGCGTTCCCGCGCGCCGATCGCGAACGGCAGGTGACGCTGCCGGAGGCGCGGATGGCCGCGCTGCTCCACGTAGGTCTGGGGCCCGCCGGTCCAGAACGACAGGTAGAGAAAGAGCTTCTCGCGCGACGCCGTGAGGTTCTCGGCGTGCAACGCGCGCACGGTGGTGGCCTCGGGGGCCGTGTCCATCAGGTCGTAGAAGCGGTCGACGAGGGCGCGCACGCCGACCTCGCCGCCGAGTTCGTCATAGGGGGGGAGCGCGGGGGCGGTCACGAGGGGGAAGTCTACACCGCTCACCGGATCCGCCCCATCCGCGACACGGTCACGGTCTCCGCCGCGCTCCCACGCGCGATCACGAGCGACACGTTCGTCGCCCCCCAGCCGAGTCCGAGCGGCGAGAACGCCACCGAATCGCGCGAGGCGGTGAGCGTGGCCCCCGACGCGGCGCCCACGGCATGGCGGGAGAGCATGCCCTGCGCGTCGCCGATCGCGAGCGCCGCCGTGGTCGAATCCACGTAGACGGCCACGGGGGTGCCCAGCATCACGGCCCGATTGCGCGCCAGCGAGAGCACGGAGCGGACCTGTTCCGCCCCTTGCCGCACCGTGGCCCGGTCGCCGATGGCGCGGAAGCGCGGGAGCGCGGCCGCCGCGGCAATGGCGGCCAGTGCGAGGACGAGGAGCAGTTCGAGCAGGGTGAGACCCGGGCGGATGCGCATGGAGCACGATCGCGA
>JANLSF010000211.1:0-2159 GCA_031362285.1 Gemmatimonadota bacterium
CCAAAGTCGGTGACCAGCGCGTGCGCACCGGAAAGGAGGATGTTCTCCGGCTTGATGTCGCGGTGGATCAGCCCGCGCGAGTGCGCGTAGGCGAGGGCATCGGTCACCTCGCGGATGATGCGCACCCCTTCATCGAGGGGGAGCGCGCCCCCCTTCGTGAGGCGGTCGCGCAACGACTGCCCCTCGATGAACGGCATGACGTAGTACAGCACCTCGCCATCGCCGCCCGAGTCATACAGCGGAAGGATGTGCGGATGGTGCAGCCCGGCGGCGATCTCGATCTCGCGCAGGAACCGCTCGCTGCCGAGGCTGGCGGCCAGCTCGGCCCGCAGCACCTTCACCGCCACCCGGCGATGGTGCTTGGTGTCCTCGGCCAGGTACACGGTGGCCATGCCACCGGCGCCCGCCTCGCGCTCGATGCGATAGCGGTCGGTGAGGACTGCGGCGATGCGGTCGAGCGAGTCGGGCATGCGCGCGTGAGGAGAGAGGTGCCGTGCGCGGAAACTACGGCGCGTCGCGGGCGGCGGCCATGTACGCGCGCCGATGCCAGCGCGCGGAGCGCACGGTAGGCTGGCGCCGTTCGTTCGACCGTCACACTATTGGGCGCGGCGCCCTTGGTCCGCACCAACGCCCTCCCCGCTCCGGTTCCCGCATGCGCCGGCCTCTCGGCTCCATTCGCCACCATGTCGCGTGCCTCGCCTGCGTTGGACTGGGCGGCGGCACGCTTGCGCTGCCGTCGTCAGCGGGCGCGCAGCCAGCTAAACGCGATGCGACCGGGACCTGGGTCCTCTGGCGCCGACCGTTCGGCGCCGAGTTGCCGACCCGAACACGGATCGAGGCGAGCGGCGATTCGCTCACGCTCTCGACGGCGGATGGGCGGCGGCTGTCCGGCCGTGCGACGCTCGACCGCATCACGATGCGCGGCACGGCAACCAACGGTGGCGCGGCCATCGTGCTGGAAGCGCGTTGGCAGGGCGATTCGCTCGTCGGCACGAACACGGTCGGTGACCAGATCGAAGCCGCATGGCTCGTGCGCGAGCGTGCGCGTGCGTCGGCAGCGCCCACTCGCCAGCTCTACCGCCCGCTCGCCTTCCCTCGGCTCTTCACGGCGACCATTCCTCCCGCCCTGCGCATCTGGCCAGGCGACACGGTCCGAACCGAGACCGTCTCGGCCGGCGGCGTGGACTCGTCGGGCGTGCGTCGCGCCCTGGGTGGGAATCCCCTCACCGGGCCCTTCTACGTCGAGGGCGCCTTGCCGGGCGACGTGATCAAGGTGCGCCTGCTTCGCGTGCGCCCCAACAGCGGCACCGCCAGGAGCGGCGCCGGTCTCGCCTGGAACGCCGTATCGCCGGACTATATCGCGGACTCCAAGCTCGAGGAAGACAGCGGCAGCACCTGGGTCATCGATCGGGACGCGAAGGTGGCAAGGCTCAAGACACCGAGCGATGCCCTGCGACGGTTCACCGTTCCGCTGCGTCCCATGCTCGGGTGCGTCGGCCTCGCGCCGGGATCGCCGGGTCGCGCCGAGACGCGTGGCTCCGGCATCCCGGGCAATTTCGGCGGCAACATGGACTACAACCGGGTGGTCGAGGGAGCCACCCTCTACCTCCAGGTGCGCCAGCCGGGCGCCTTTCTCTTCCTGGGCGACGGCCACGCCGCGCAAGGCGACGGGGAGCTGACCGGGTCGGGACTCGAGACGTCCATGGATGTCGAGTTCAGCGTCGAGCTGATCCGCGAGACGCGCATCGGCTTTCCGCGCATCGAGGACGCGACCCACATCATGAGCGTCGGCATCGGCGGCTCGATGGACCAGGCCTTCCAGGTGGCGACCACCGGACTGGCCGAGTGGCTCGAGCAGGCGTACAAACTCACGCGGAGCGAGGCCGCCATGGTCATGGGGACGGCCGTCGAGTTCGACATTGCCGAGGTGGTGGATGGACCGTACAACGTGGTGGCCCGGCTCGCGAAATCGACGTTGAGCGGCATCACGATTCGCCCCTGACGGCGCGGTCCGCCGGACATGCGTTGCGATACCACGGGGAACGTGCGAGAATCCGTCATGCGGATCGCCGTCGTCTTGTTCGTCATTGCCCTCGCCGCCTGCGCGGGCCAGCCGCAGCCGGCCGCGCCGGCGCCGGCGCCGGTCGTCGTGGTGGCGC
>JANLSF010000281.1:0-1627 GCA_031362285.1 Gemmatimonadota bacterium
CGTACGGTGCCTGGGGTGCCAATGGGTTGGTTCGGATTCGCACCAGGCACGAACCCCTTGGCACCCCAGGCACCGTACGCACCCGAGGCACCGCAGGTATCCTGTACCCGTGACCCCCGGCGCCCGCCTCGGTCCGTATGAGATCACCGCTCTGACCGGCACACCTTGGCCGTGCTGGAACTGCGCCGGAAACCCGCGCTACAAGAACCGGCGCGCCGACGATTCACATGTGAACGTCGCGAGTCCTCCGTCGGCCCCGAGTCTGCGTGAACTCGGCGGTTGGAGAGACCTCGTCGCTAAATCTGCGGCTGGGAGGGCCCACCCGTGCGCAGGAACTGCTCGGCGAGGTTGGCGTGCAGCACCATCTCGAGCCCACGGAAGTCGGTGAGCGCGGCTTCGACCATGGCGCGGCCACGCAGGCGATCGGCGCTTTCCGACGCGGTTGATAGCGCGCGTCCGTACCAGTACAACACCGTCGGCTGCAGAATGCGGATGGGCACCTCGTGGGCCTGGCGAAGCGCGGTTTCGAAGTGCTCACGCGACTGCTCGACGAGTCCGGCCGCGTCGGCGGCCAGGGCGGCGGCCAGTTGGGGGTTGCTGGGACCTAAAGCGGTAAGCGTGACCACCTGACCGGTGTGTATGTAGTCAAGCATCAGAGGGTAGAGGGTGCCGCAGCGCTCGCGCTCGTCGATGAGCGTGAGGCCCGTGGCGAACGACTCGAGCGCAAGCCACGGCCCCTGCAGGTTGCGGCGCCCGGGTAGTGGCAACCATGGAAGCACCGTCGGGATCAACTCATGTGCGCGATTGAGTCGCCCGGCGAAGGCGGTTGCCGCGAACAGGTTGGCCTCCGGGCTCCCATTGTAAAAGTGATCCGGCGGCTGTTCTTCGACGACGGTCGACAACTGATCGAGGGCCTGGTCGACCATTCCAAGATAGAGACCGCAGACGCCCACGAAAGTTCGGGTGATATACCTGAGGGTCGGACCGCTGAGGGCTTGCGTTGAATAGTCCAGCTGCCGCCGGATGTCGCCGGTGCGCGCCGTCTCGATCGCGTGCTGAAAGCGCTCGTGAATCCACAACCCGCCGTGATGGCCAGCGCGGCCGGCCACAGACTCGAGCTCCGGCAGCCATTGATCACAGGTCGCGAAGCGGCCGAGATAGTACGCAGAAACAACCAGATTCGCGAGGTTGTCCGCACGAACCCACAGCGGTCCCCCCAGCTCGAGGTGAAGGGCCCTTTCAGCCGTCGCCAACGCCGCCTCGTATTCACACGACATTCGCTGCGACCAGCCCTTGCCGACCAGGACTCGGCCCATCACCTCGGGGTCAGCCAGACGCTCAGCAATGTCCGTCGCCTCATCCACTCCCTGCAATGTCTCGTCCATGTGCGCCGGGGACATGCCGACTCCGGTCAACGTCAGCAACAGCGCGCGTTCGCGGGCGGCGTGCTTCGAGAGCGCCTGCAGCCCCCGCGTTCGAGATGCCCGAGCTTCGGCGATCTGCCCGCGCCAGATGTAACAGCTCGCCTCGCTTCTGGCAGCTCGCTCGATGCCGGCATCAGCCCTGGCGGCGCTGTAAATCGTCAGCGCCCGCGCGAACGCGGCGATCGCATCGTCGTATCGTTGCA
>JANLSF010000284.1:0-4992 GCA_031362285.1 Gemmatimonadota bacterium
GACTGGTGAGCATCACGACGCCGCACAACCCGACAGGCATCGTGTTCGACCGCGGCGAACTGGCGCGTCTCGCGCGCCTCGTGGGCGAGCGGGGGGCCCACCTGCTCGTGGACGAGACGTATCGCGACCTGACGCTCGACGAGCCCGCCCCGTTCGCCACGGCGCTCGGACCGCACGTGATCTCCGTGGCGTCGCTCTCCAAGGCGTACGGGCTCCCGGGCCTCCGGATGGGATGGTTGATGACGCGCGACCCGGTGCTCGGCGAACGCTTCCTGGCCGCCAAGGAGCAGATCTTCATCTGCGGTTCCGTGCTCGACGAGGAGATTGCCTACCGCGTCTACCGACGGCGCGCCGAGGAGCGACCCCGCATTGCCGCGGCCGTCGCCGAGTCGCGCGGCATCGTGCGCGACTGGATGGCGCGGGAACCGCACATGGAATGGGTGGAGCCCGCCGGCGGCGTGGTGGCCTTTCCGCGGATCCATGCCGAGTCGGGCGTGGACGTGGCCCGCTTCCACCGCACGCTCAACGACGACCTCGCCACCTGGGTCGGGCCCGGGCACTGGTTCGAGCAGGACGATCGCTACATGCGACTCGGCTTCGGCTGGCCCACGACGGCGGAGCTGCGGGGCGGGCTCGACGCCATCTCCACGGCGCTGCGCACGGCGCGGCGTTGATCTCGCGACCCGCCTGACACCGCAACGCCGCTTGCCCTGAACGCGTCCCCCTCCGAATGAAGCCGTCCATGCAGATTCCGCTCGTCGCCGCCCTCGTGTCGCTCGCTGTCCTGCTCGGCTTCGTGCTGGGCCGGCGCCGCGAGAGGCGCACCGTCATCTGGCAGTCCGAACCGACGGTGCACCCGCGCACGATTCGTGGCACGATCGACGTCTCGCGCGATCCCGAACTGGTCGCGGCCCTCCAACGCGGGGAGGTGGTCACGGCCATCAAGCGCCACCGCGAACTCACCGGCATGGGGCTCAAGGAGTCGAAAGACGAGATCGAGCGCGTGCTGAAGCTCATGCAGTAACCCGACCTCCACCTGCCCAACGTGAACTCCAGGACTCCCGTGCCGCACTCCGCCCCGATCCGCCCCACGCCGTTGGCTGGCCGGCGCCCTGTCCACCCGCGTCCATGCGAGCGTCCCGCGATGTCACGCGCCACGGCGGGCGGGCGCCGCACCGCCGCCTGGACCCTCGCGTTCGTGATCACGGTCGTCGGCTGCTCGCCTCCCGCGCCCGCGAGTGATCGGCTTTCCGACGGTGCCACCCGCGCGCCGACTCCCGCGCGGGCGATCCCGACGCCGGTCGGCCGGTCGCCGGTGGCCGTCGCCGTGGGCGACCTCGTCTGCGCCGCGGGGGTGCCCGCGCCGGAGAGTTGCCAACACGCCTCCGTTGCCACGCTCGTCGACACGCTGGCTCCCGACGTGCTGCTGCTGCTCGGCGACTTGCAGTACGAGGCGGGCGCCCTGTCCACCTTTCGCAACTGGTTCGAACCGGCGTTCGGCCGATTCAAGCCGATCATGCGACCCGTGCCCGGCAATCACGAGTACGTGACGCGGGGGGCCAGCGGCTACTTCGACTACTTCAACGGCGTGGACCAGGACGTCGGCATGGCCGGCGCACGCAACCGCGGCTACTACAGCTTTGACATCGGCAGCTGGCACCTGATCGCCCTCAACAGCAATTGCGCATACGTCGGCGGATGCGGGGCGGGGTCGGCGCAGGAGCAGTGGCTGCGCGCCGACCTCGCGGCCAACCGCGCCACCTGCACGCTGGCGTACTGGCACCACCCCCGCTTCAGTTCAGGCAACCACGGGAATGAACCGGCCATGACGGCGGTCTGGCGGGCCTTGCAGGACGCCGGCGCCGATGTCGTCCTCGCCGCTCACGATCACGTGTACGAGCGATTCGCGGCGCAACGGGCCGACGGCACGGCGGACGAGCGCGCCGGCATTCGCGAGTTCGTCGTCGGGACCGGCGGACGCAGCATGTACGCCTTTCCCCTCATCCGCGCCAACAGCGAGGTGCGCCACAACGACGCCTTCGGGGCATTGCGCCTCTCCCTCGACTCGGCCGGCTACAGCTGGCGATTCGTCGAGGCGCCATCCGGCGTCGTGCTGGACGAGGGGAGCGGACGTTGCCATGCGCCGCCCGCACCGATGCCCCCGGCGTGACCGCTCGGTCGCGCGCGACGACGTCAGGGCCGCACCGCCTGGCGCTGCTCATCCTCGCGTGTGCGCTCGTTGCCGTGCATCCGGAGGCGGCCTGGCCCCAAGACCGCGGCCGGAGCGGGCCGGGACGGGCGATGCGCGCCGCGATCGCGGTCTCGGACTCGCTCGTGCGCGCGGCGGTCGGGCGCACGACGGCCGGCGCCGTCCTGCTGGTGGCGCAGGACGGTCGCGTCCTGCATCAGCGCTCGTATGGCGACGCCGAGCGGCTCGACGCGACCGGGAAGGCGCTTGCGCACCCGCGCGCGATGCGGGTGGAAACCGCCTTCGACCTCGCGTCGGTCACCAAGGTGATGGCCACGACGTATGCCCTGATGTGGCTGGTCGATCACGGCCAGGTGGATCTCGAGGCCCCGGTGCATCGCTACCTCCCGGAGTTTCGCGGCGCGCACCTCGACAGCATCACCGTGCGCCACCTGCTGCGCCATGCGTCGGGGCTGACCCCGTGGCAGCCGATCTACTACGCGGCGACGAACCGCCGTGAGGCGCTCGAGGCCATTCGCGCCCTGCCGCTCGCCAGCGGCGTGGGCGAGGCCCGTCACTACAGCGACCTGGGGTTCATGCTGCTCGGGTACGTCGTGGAGCGCGTCTCGGGCATGACCCTCGACGACTTCACGGCGCAACGGCTGTACCGGCCGCTGGGCCTCCGATCCACCGGCTTCGTCCCGGCTCCCTCGCGCCGGCGCGACATGGCCGCGACGGAGGTGGGCAACGGCTACGAACGCCACATGGTGTACGACACCGCCTTCGGCTTCCGCTACGACGGCGACCCCACCTCGTGGAACGGATGGCGAACGGGGGTGCTCCGTGGCGAGGCCAACGACGGCAACGCCTTCCACGCCCACGGCGGCGTGGCGGGGCACGCCGGCCTCTTCTCGACGGCGGCGGACCTCCGGGTGCTGCTCGAGGTGCTCGTCGGCGACGGCACGCGGGGGGCGCACCATCTCCTCACGCCGGAGACGGTGCGCACCTTCCTTTCCCCGGAGCCGTTCGGGCACTACCTCGGCTGGATGCGTCCCCGGTCGCTGCCCGCAGGCAGCTTCATGCACACGGGGTTCACCGGCACGTATGTGCTCGGCGTTCCCGCGCATCGGCTGGTCGTGGTGCTGCTCACGAACCGTCAACAGATGGGAGCCGATGCGCGGGGATTCTTCCCCGACCTTGGCCCGCTGCGCGACAGTGTCAGCCAGATGCTCGTGCGGGGCGCCTCGGCGGAGGAGAGTGGACGACCCCGCCCCCGCGCACCCTGAGGCGGACGCCACCGCGTGCCATCTGGCGCGCAGGGCGCGGAGTGCCCATCATGCGGGATGCGCACTCGACTCGCTCTGGCCGCTGGTCTCCTGGTCTGGCTTCCCGCCGCCCTGCGGGCCCAGTCGCCCGTCAATGATCCCGTGCTTGTCCGCCTCACCGAGGCCAGGATCACGGCCGACTTCAAGGCGAATCGCGCCTCCCTCGACACGCTGCTCGCGGCCGACGTGACGTACGGTCGTTCCAGCGGCGTGATGAACACGAAGGAGGAGGTGCTGAAGGAGGTTGGCCCCGGGGGGATGTACCAGCTCGACTACCTCACCCCCGACAGCCTCCGGGCGCGTCGATTCGGGAGTGCCGGGGTCGTCACCGGCATTCTCCACGTGAAGCTGAGCGCACAGGCCAACCCCTATCGCATCCGCTTCACCGACGTCTGGGCGCTGCGGGGCGGCAAGTGGCAACTCGCGTCGTTCCAGGCCACGCGCATTCCCGAACGCGCCCCCGCAACTCCCAAGTAGCTCCCAGGTAGCGCACCTCGCTTCGCGGCGGCACCTCTCGCTCCCTCGCCACGCTCGCGCCGGTACCCGCCATGTCTCGCGCCCTGACCACGCTGGTCGCCCTCGCCTCGCTCCTCGCCCTCCCCGTGACGGCTGTCGCCCAGCGCATCATCTATCCGGCCACGGCCAAGGTCGACCATGTCGACCAGTATCCCGGCGCCAAGCTGGCTGACCCGTACCACTGGTTGGAGGACGACACGGCCACGGCGGTGAAGGCGTGGGTCGAGGCACAGAACGCGGTGACCTTCAAGCACCTCGCCGCGATCCCGTTCCGCGATGCGCTCAAGGCGCGCCTCACCGAGCTGCTGAACTATCCCCGCACCAGCCTGCCGGTCCGGAAGGGGAAGTGGGTCTTCTTCGCGAAGAACGATGGCCTCCAGAACCAGTCCGTCTGGTACCTGCAGGCTGGGCTCGGCGGTGCGCCGCGCGTGTATCTCGACCCGAACGTCCTCTCGCCCGACGGCACCACGCGCGTCAGCGGCCCGATCCCCAACGGCGCCGCCACGCTGGCCGCCCACTTGATCTCGCAATCGGGCTCCGATTGGCAGGAGGTGCAGGTCCGTGAGATCGCCACGGGCCGCATCCTGCCGGACCGCGTCCGCTGGGTGAAGGTGTCCGGGGTGGCCTGGTGGAAGGACGGCTTCTTCTATTCGCGCTACCCGACGCCGGCCGACACGACCAAGGCGTACTCGGGGCGCAACGAGGACCACCGCGTCTACTTTCACGTGTTGGGCACCGACCAGTCGACCGACCGGCTCGTGTACGCCGACGCGGCCAACCCGCAGCGCTTCCACACGGTGGACACGAGCGACGATGAGCGGTACGCGTACCTGACCGTGTCCGACCGGGGCAAGGGGAACGACGGCAACGCCCTGCACATCCGTGACCTCACGACCGCCGACACCGGCTGGCACCCGATCGTCACCAGCTTCGAGCATCGCGTCGGCGTGGTCGACAACGAGG
>JANLSF010000308.1:0-3277 GCA_031362285.1 Gemmatimonadota bacterium
GCTCCTGCCAGGTGAAGCGGACCAGCAGGATGAGCAGTCCGGCGATGGCCAGCACCGCGAGGGCATCGCGCGTGGACTCGCTGGCGCCGAAGAAGACACCGGGCGGGGGGCCGTTGCCACGCCAGCGCACCGGCAGGGTGACCACGAAGCCGTACCCCGGCGCGAGGTGCAACTGCTCGAAATGGCCGGTGAAGCCGGCAGGGGGTGTCCACGCCGGGTCGATGGTCAGCGTGAGGCGGAAGGTGTCGATGTCGGCCTGGCGATCGCTGAACGCGAAATCGTGGTCGAGCACCACGGAATCGCCCACCACCTGCAGGATGTCCTCGAACACGGCGTCGAGCACGTAGGTGCGTCGTGCGTGATCGAAGGGAGGGTCGGAGGGAAGTCGGCTGCGCCACCGCACGGTGCGGCCCCCCTTCACGTCGTAGCCATCCACCTCGTCGAGCGCTTCCTCGATGAGCGGGTGGAGCGTGCCGTTGGCCGAGTCGACGCGGGCGATGCCGGTGAGGGTGAACCCCTGTCCGGAGCGCACGTTGAAGCGGCGTTCGCCGCCATTCCAGTCGCCGGTGAACAGCATCTGCTGACGCTCCCGCACGACGAGCCGCCCATCGGCGCCGAGGTGAGCCTCCACGGTGATGGCGGGCCACGAGAGGGTCCGCGCCTGCGCGGTCGCACCGCCCGTCGCGGTGGCCACGAGCAGCAGCGCTGGGAGGAGGCGCACCATCACGCGCGTCAATAGCTTGTTCGTCATGGAGTTGGGAATCTACAGCTTCGGGGATGTCCCCGCCGCGCTGCGCTCGGGTCCCACGCTCGGCGCCGAGACGCGACTCGCACACGTGCTCGAGGAAATCGAACTCGCCGACGCGGTGGGGCTCGAGGTGTTCGGCATCGGGGAGCACCATCGCCCCGACTTCCCGATCTCGGCCCCCGCGGTGGTGCTCGCGGCCGCGGCCGCGCGGACGTCACGCATCCGGCTCACGAGCGCGGTGACGGTGCTCTCGAGCGACGATCCGGTGCGCGTCTTTCAGGCCTTCGCGACGCTCGACCTGCTGTCGCACGGCCGGGCCGAGATCATGGCCGGACGCGGGTCGTTCATCGAGTCGTTCCCGCTCTTCGGGTACGACCTGGGCGACTACGACGCACTCTTCGCCGAGAAGCTCGCGTTGCTGCTCACCCTGCGCGACGCGGCCACGGTGACGTGGAGCGGCGTGCACCGCGCGCCGCTGACGGCGGCGAGCGTGTATCCGCGTCCCGTGCAGCAGCCGATCCCGATCTGGGTGGCGGTGGGGGGCACGCCGGAGAGCGTGGTGCGCGCGGGGCTGCTGGGGCTGCCGATGGCACTCGCGATCATCGGCGGGGAGCCGGCGCGGTTCGCGCCGCTCGTGGCGCTGCACCGCGACACCGTGCGGAAGAGTGGTCGCGACCCGATGGACGTGCCGGTGAGCATCAACTCGCACGGCTTCATTGCCGACACGACCAAGGAGGCCGTGGAGGCGTTCTACCCGGGGTGGGTGGGGGCGATGACGCAGATCGGCCGCGAACGCGGGTGGCCGCCTCCGTCACGGGCGCAGTACGAGCACCAGATTGGCCCGGACGGCGCGCTGCTGGTGGGCGACCCCGACCTGGTGGCGCGGAAGATCATCCGGCAGCACGCGATCTTCGGGCACGACCGGTTCCTGTTGCAGCTCTCGGTGGGTGGGATTCCGCACGACGCCATGCGGCGCGCGATCGAGCTGTATGGGCGCGAGGTGGCGCCCCGGGTCAGGGCGGCGGTGGGCGAGCCCGCCGCGGCCGCGGGTGACACCATGTCCTCGCCACGTTCGTAGGGACGTCACCATGGACGACGAACGCACGTTCAACGAAGACGAAGTGGCGCAGCTGCTCGACAAGGCAGCGGCGCACGCCGCGCGCATGGAGCGCGTGGACGATGCCGCGCCGCCGGTGCTCCGGTCGGGAGCACTGACGCTCTCGCAGGTGCACGAGATCGCGGCCACGGTGGGCATCCCGGCCGAGGCCGTCACGCGCGCGGCGGCGAGCGTGGCGCGTGGCGACCTGGTGCCGACGGCGCGTCGCACCGCGCTCGGCGTTCCCGTGGGCGTTTCGCGGCAGGTGGAACTGCCACGCCAGATGACCGACGGGGAGTTCGACCGGCTCGTCGTGCGGCTGCGCGAGACCTTCGGCGCGGAGGGGCTCGTGACGCGCGAAGGGACGATCCGCACCTGGCGGAACGGCAACCTGCGCGTGGCGCTCGAACCGACGGCGCAGGGAAGCCGCGTGCGGATGTCGACGCTGCGCGGCGACGCGTCGATGCAGACGCAGTTCGGCGCCGGGATCCTGCTGCTCAGCGCCGTGCTCACGGGGCTCATGACGCTCTCGCCCGGCGCGATCAACACGTCGTGGGGATCGGTGGTGGTGCTGGGTGTGTTGGGGGTCGGCCTGGTGGTGCGGAACGTGTTGACGTTGCCGCGGTGGGCCGCAGAGCGCTCGCAGCAGATGGAGCAGTTGAGCGACATTGCGGCCGAGATCGTGGACGGACGCGACTGATCGTGCGGCGGCGCCGGTTCAGCCGCTGACGCCAGGGGCGGTGCGTCGCACGGCCCACGCCAGATGCTCGCGGACCACCGCGTCGTCCTCGCGCGCCAGCGCGGCCTCCAGCACGGCCCGGTCCCCCGGCGCATTGCGATTGCCGAGCACGATGGCGGCGTTGCGCACGGCGGTGCGACGCGTGGCGCGGCTGAGCGCGGTGCCGGCGAACTGCTCGGCCACTTCGGCATCGCCGTCGAAGGCGATCCAGGCGCGCGGGTCGGCGTGCTCGATGTGTGGCAGCGTGCCGAGAACCGGCGCTGGCAGGTCGCGGGCGAACTTCTGGTTCCAGGGACAGACGTCCTGGCAGATGTCGCACCCGTAGAGCCACTCGCCGATCAGCGGCCGGAGGGGTTCCGGGATCGTGCCGCGATACTCGATGGTCAGGTACGAGATGCACCGCGTGGCGTCGAGCACGAAGGGCGCCGCGAACGCCTGCGTGGGGCAGGCATCGAGGCAGCGGGTGCAGCTGCCGCAGTGCTCGGTGGCGAAGGGCGCATCGGGGGCCAGGTCGAGGGCCACGAGCAGGGTGCCGAGGACCATGAACGACCCCCGTTCGGGATGGATGAGGCAGCTGTTCTTCCCGAACCATCCCAGCCCGGCGCGGCGCGCGAGGTCGCGCTCGAGAATCGGGCCCGTGTCCACATAGGGGCGCGCATGCACGTGGGTGCCGGCCGTGGCGCTGATCCACTGC